>NZ_JAYWLR010000014.1:0-69903 GCF_040946405.1 Corynebacterium sp. LK2510
GTGTGCGGCTTAGTGTGCGGCTTAGTGCCCGGCGCGCTCTGATAGCCTGGCCTGCGACCGACGACCGCTTTCTCACTACAGGCTTAGCCCTAGACAAGGACTCCGCTCATGCGCCGCATCCTCGCCACCGCCCTCGCCGTCAGCCTTTGCGCTTCCACCGCGCCCGCCACCGCTGTTGCCCAAGACATCTTCGATGGCGGCCGCCTCGCCGGCGCATCCTCCCAGCTGATCCCCGCGGGCTCATCCATGCCGGGCGGCGAACTTCGCGAGGACGGCGCAACCGTCGACCTGAACCGCTACGCGGGCACCTGGTACCAGGTGGCGGCCGTGCCGCAGCCGTACACGCTGCAGTGCGTGCGCGACACCACCGCCGAATACGCCGTGGTCGACCCGAGCACCATCTCCGTGGTGAACTCCTGCGGCTCCATCGCGGGCGGGCGCTCCCAGATCGAGGGCACCGCGACCGTGCGCTCCGACGCCTCCCTGCGCGTGAACTTCCCAGGCGTTCCCTTCCAGGACCCGAACGGTCCCGTGAACTACCGCGTGACCTACCTTGCCGAGGACTACTCGCTCGCCATCGTGGGTGACCCCAACCGCCTCTCCGGCTTCGTGCTCTCGCGCACCCCGAACCTGACTGCGGAGCAGTGGAAGCAGGTCCGCGGCGTGGTGGAGAACCGCGGCTGGTGGTCGTGCGCGTTCATCACCCAGCCGATGGCTGGTGGGCGCCAGGACTACGCGCCGCTCTGCACGCTGTAGGGGGCGGGGTCGGCCCCGCACTCATCGCGGCAGACTTGAGCCCCCTGACCGATGGCGCTGTCGTCGTTACCGCGTCCACTATTGTTCCGACGCTGCTGGAAGCAGGCTTGATTCAAGGTGCTCAACTACTTGGCGTTCCTATCACCAAGTTTGTTTTTGGCGACGTAGCGAAAGCTACAGTTCCCGCGCTTGTAGTCACCGCGTTTGTTCACATGTGGTGGCAATGGCGCTGCGATAAGAAGGACGCGCAACGGGCCGAGTCGGATTCCCTCACCGATGCCTCCCTCACTACCAGCTCCGACGCGCGCATCGCGGATGCGATGCAGCGCGCCCACGGCCTTCCCAGCTTTTACGCTCTGCTACCGTGGCCGCCGCCACGACTGTCTCAGTCATCTGTGCCTTCCTTTTCATTTAGAAAGCACACACCCAGCTCAGTTAGAACCCTTATTTCAGGTACGCGCAGGCAGCCGCAACTAGAGCTTTTGCACCCGTCTCCAGGGTCGGCTGCACCACGGGGGCGAACTTCGAGCTGTGGTTCGGAATTTCCTTGCCTTCCGGTGCACCGCTGAACGCCCAGTAGCAGTAGGGCGTGCCGAATGCATCGGGGATGTAGGGAAAGTCCTCGGATCCCGTAGCCGGCCCTGGTGTGTGAACACGGTCTCCGCCGAAAGCATCGATGAAGGCGTCCTTGATCTTCGCCGTGACCTCCGCGTCATTGTCCACTAGCGGGTAGACACCGGAGAACTCAAAGTCAGGTTCGCGCGGGGATCCAGACGCGGCACACTCGCCTTCCACAATGCGCCTGATCGACTCGATAATCTTGTCGCGCACCGCCTCATCGTAAGCGCGCACGTTCAGACCCAAGTGCGCTGTTTCGGGGATGACGTTGGGACGCGAGCCGGCGCGAATGGTTCCCACGGTAACCACTCCGAACTCATGGGGGCTCAACTCGCGGGCAACAATGGTCTGAAGGCGCTGAACCACGCTTGACGCCAGAACGACTGGGTCGATGCTCAGGTGCGGCATGGAGCCGTGTGATCCCTGACCGTACAGCGTGATGGAAACGTTGACCGAGGTAGAGAAGGACTTACCGGGGATAACCGCGACATGTCCGGCTGGCGCTAGGCCACACATCACATGTTGTCCGAAGGCCACGTCGGGGCGGGGAATTGCGTCGACGATTCCGTCGTCAACCATGGCCTTCGCGCCCGCGGCGATCTCTTCGCCGGGTTGGAAGAGCAACTCGAGGGTGCCGGACCAGGAATCCTTGTTCGCCGCCATCATCTCGGCCATGGCGATAAGGGAGGCGACGTGGACGTCATGACCGCAGGCATGCATGACGGGGACCAAATCTCCGTTGGCATCGATAGCCGTGGCGGTGGAGGCGTAGTCCAGTCCGGTTTCCTCTTTGACGGGTAAACCATCGAAGTCGGCACGCAACATCACGGTCGGGCCGTCACCGTTTTCCAAAACGCCCACCACACCACCGCCAATTTCGACGACAGCGTAACCCGCACCAGCTAGCTTCTCGACGATCACCCCGCGAGTACGTTCCTCCTGCATGCTCAGCTCAGGGTGACGATGCAGCTCGTAATACAGCTGTTCTTGCGCATCTTTGACAGACTCGTAGGAGGAAAAGATGTGGTCGCGATTCGGCATTTTCTCGGCTTCCTATGCAACAGTTGAGGTGTACACCGCGCCAGCCTACAGCCGCGCGTGTTGCACGGTATTTCACGGAAAATGCAGATGAAGCACGCGAAAACCCGCTGTGCGTAAACCCTCACAAACTGGGTTCACGCGCAGCGGGCTCGTTGGAGGTCAGGAACTAGCCAACGATCTCCATCTCGACCGGGGCGAAGCTAAGCTTCTGGCGGTTTTCCACGACACCGTTGAACAGGTCGACGGTGACGAGCTCGCGGTTCTCAGCGTCGGTGACGTAGGCGATGCCCTCGTGGACCTTGAGGATCGGACCCGGCTCCTGCCACTCCTCCTTCTCCTCCCACGGCGCGATCACGGGGATGCGGTTGGTGATCTCGCCGGTGTTCTGGTCGATAACAGCCAGGTTGCCGTCGTAGGTCAGGACCAGGGCCTCACCGCGGGGACCGCGGCCCAGGGAGCGGAACCAGTAGGACGAACCGAGCTCGACGAAGCGGGTGGACTCGTTCTCGGTGTCGATGAGGATGACGGTGGTCGGGCGCTCGTGCTCGGCGTCCTCGTCAACCTTGTTGTCACCGAGGACGATCGGGGACTCCTCGTCGCCGACGAGGTTGCCGTTGCGCTGGTAGCCCTCGGAGGGGAGCTTGACGAACTCGCCGTTCTTGAAAATCACCGGGCCGTTGGTGCAGCCGAACACGAGCGCGCCGCCGGCAGCTGCTGCCTCGCCGTGGATGCCGGGGCAGTTGGTGGTCTCGGCCAGGGTCGTGCCCTCGGCGGAGGTGTGGCGGATGGTGTGGCGCTCGTCCTCGGTCCCGACGGTGTGGACCACGGAGCCGTCCTCAAGCGCGACGGCCACGCCGTGGTGCGCCTCGCCGGTGGAGAAGGTGGTGGTCTGTGCGTTCGGGTCGGCGATGTCTTCGGACTTGAGGATGGTCACCTCACCCGTGCCGTCGGAGAACAGCGCGGTCAGGCCATCGTGGGCGACGACGTGGCCTGCCTCGGGTGCCGTGTAGGTGGTGTCGAGCAGAGCCGGAGCCTGCTCGTAGTAGTGGTTGTGGTCGCCATGGCCGTCGGTGATGAGACCGGAGTCGAAGGTGCGGAACGCGTCGCCGTCGACAAGCATGACGTGACGGCCGTCGCCAGCGGAGCTCAGGCGCAGGAAGCCCTTGCGGGCGACCTCGTCGATGACCTCGCCGGTGGCGGGATCGATGGTGGTGAGGCCGCCCTCGCGCGCGAAGACGACGCGCGGGGACAGGCTCGAAACCTGGGTCTTCTCGCCCTCGTGGGCCTCAGCGGCCGTGGTGGTCTCGGTGGCGGAGGCCTGCACGGAGGTCTGGGACGTCTGGCCCGTCTCGGCGGGGGAACAGGCAGCGAGGGTGGCCGCGGCGAGCGGCAGCGCAATCAGGGCGCTTCGGTAACGGAAAGTCATGTTCAACAATATAAGTGGTAATGGTTTTCATGTTCAAAATGGGGGGCGACATGATCGCCGAACACCTGGGCGGTGTGCATCGCAATCCGCCGCGCCCATGTCCCGGCGTATTGCTAGCGTGAGTTCATGATCCGAACAACGGCAGTTGCGGACGTGTTGGCGATGATTCGACTTGCGGACTCCTCACCGGCATGGACAATGCTGCGCGCCCACAATGCTCCGGCTGTGCTATCTGTACTCAGCGCGGTATTCCATGACGATAACCGGCAAGTCCCTGGTACCGAGCTGGTGTTGGCGGTGGAATCGCTCCTGATTGATATTCGGGAGCAAGCGGGCATGGAACTACCCAAATCTGGCGTGGCGTACATCAACGATTGGGTAAAATCCGGTTATCTCATACGGCGCAGCCCGCAGGGCACGCGGGAAGAGTTGTATGAGCTGACCGCCGACGCCCACATCGCCATCGCCTACGTCCAGCAACTGATTAGCCCGCATCGTTCGGTGACGAAATCTCGCCTGGGAACCCTGTTTGCAAGTTTGCACAGCTTAGCCGCAGAAACCGACCCCGATGAGGCGACCGCAATTCGGCGTCTCGAGCAGCAGCGCGACCAGCTCCAGGAGCGTATCGACCGAATCCGGACGAACGGCGTGGGCGTCATTCCAGACGCCGAGGCGGTTGAGAAAGCTCGCGAAATCCTCACCTTAGTAAGCGACTTGCCAACCGACTTTTCCCGTGTTCGCGAGGAAATCGAGGAAGTGGATAGAGGTTTGAGAGGCTCGATCGTGGAAGACCAACTACACGCCGGGGACGTCTTGGATAACGTGTTTCGGGGCGTGGATCTGATCACCGAGTCCGAAGCGGGAAAGGCGTTCAACGGCTTCTACGAGGTGTTCCTCGACCCCGAACGGTCCAAGCAATTTGATGCAGCCGTGGAATCCGTCTTGTCGCGGGATTTCGTGACCGAGCTGGATCCGTTGGAGCGCACACAACTCGCGCAACTGGCGGAAACTTTGGACACCTCGTCGGGCCAGGTTCACGATTCGATGACGGGATTATCGCGTTCGCTGAGAAGATTCGTCCAGTCCCGCGAGGCGGAGTCGCAGCAAGCGTTGACCAAGGCGATCAATACGGCACAGCAATGTGCGCTCCAGCTCGCGCAGCACGGCATCAAGCCTTACGAATCCATCGGCTACGACATGGAATTGACCACCCGCCAACCGACCTCGCTCTCGAGTTGGCAGCTGTACAACCCAATGGAGTACCGGATCGAACCTGACATGGAGGTCCACCAACCAGGGGAGATCGATTACGAGGCCATGCGCCGCAGGATTCGCGAGTCAGAGATTGACTGGGAGGAACTGCGCCAGGCGATCGATGATGTGGTGGAGAAAGAGGGGAGGGCGTCGATAAGCGATGTTCTTTCGGCGCACCCCGCAACCCAGGGTTTGGCCAGCATCGTCGGGCTCATCAAACTCGCGCACGATCACGGTGAGCGAGCCGACGGCACTGAGCTTCTGCAGTGGCAGCGCCCAGGCGGAAAGCGTTTCCAGGCGCGATACCAACGCTTTGAATTCGGCGAAAAGATCGGACGGGCATAGATGGACACCAAACTTCATGAAACAGACACCGGCACCCTGACCGGTATGCAGCGCCGCGCATTAGCGGAGCTCATCCGAGGTCCGTTCGTGTCGAGCACTAAGGCACCGGAGGTATTCCAGACGGTATCCGGCTCGCGTGAGGTGCTGGCGCAACAGTTGGACAACCTCTTTCTCACCCTTGTTGTCGACGACAATGCAGGCGTGGCCTACACCAAGGCATGGGATGCGGATACACCGGATAAGCGTGCGCTGTTGCGCAAACAATCGCTTACGTTCATGGATACCGTCGTGATTCTGCATCTGCGCCGAGAGCTCGTCACCACCAACCCCAATGAGCGCACGATCGTGGACGAGGACGAGGTGTTCGAATCAACTCTGCCGTACCAGGGCCATGCAGGTACGGATAAGACTACTCAGCGCAAACGGTTCACCGCCTCGTGGAACAAGATGAAGAATTACTCCATCATCGACAAGACACCCACCGAAGGCCGGTTCGAAGTCTCCCCCATTCTTCGCATTATCTTCTCCGGCGAGGAGATCGCCGCAGTCACCGAAGCATTCCGTGCACTACTCGAGGACGAGCAATGAGCGTTATCCCCGGCCAGTTCCGGCTTTCCCAGATCCAGGTGTACAACTGGGGCACCTTTGACAACCTGCACAGTGTGGATGTGGCGCGCGAGGGCTTCCTCATTACGGGGCCCTCGGGTTCGGGCAAGTCCACGCTTATCGACGCCCTCTCAACCATCCTCGTGCCGCCGGGCAAAGTGCGATTCAATGCGGCGGCGGACAATCACACCCAATCCGGCCGCAACCTTGTCACGTACTGCCGTGGCGCCTGGCGCCGCGAACACTCCCTCGAAGCAGATGAGCTGACTCAGTCCTACCTCCGCCAAGGGGCTACTTGGTCCGGGGTAGCGCTGCGCTACGACAACGGCATTGGCGGTGTGGTGACCGCCATCCGTCTCATGTTTCTTTCGGCGAAAGCTCATTCGCGGCAGGAGATTACCGATCTCTACATGCTTTTTGCCCGCAAGGCGGATCTGGCTGAATTCGAACCCCTCGCGCTGAAGAGCCTCCCCGTAACGGAAGCAAAGAAGCAATACAGCACTGCACTCCACGTCAGCCGCAGCCACCCCCAGTTCATTGCGGCTCTGCGCCGGACTGTCGGGATTGCCGACGAGGGGGCCCTGGATCTTCTGCACCGCACACAATCTGCAAAGACGTTGGGCGATCTCAACTTCCTCATGCGTTCGTTCATGCTGCCAGAACCGGAGACATTCGCTATCGCGGACCAAGCCGTGGCAAACTTCACCGATCTGCACACCGCGTACGCCTCCGTGGTGGACACCCGCGAGCAGATCGAGCACCTGCTCCCCGTTCGTGTTGCTTCCGAGAAGCGCTCCGACGTTGCCTCCGCCCTTCTCGGGGTGAACGAGGAACGCGAAAACCTGGAATTGTTTGTCAACGTGTGGAGGCAACGCTTCGCGCAAAAACAGCGCGAACAACTATCTTCCGACATTGCCGCGATCGATGACACCATCTCGGCCGAAACCGCCCGGCGGGACAAAGCAGCCGCTGAGCTGGACCACCTGCGCACCCTCATCCACGGTGCACAAGATTCTGGATTGGTTGCAGCAGAATCCCGTCGTGATAGCGCGCGGGAGCAACTCACGCGAGTAGAGCAGGCGGAGCTCGGCTATTCAGAGAGGCTGGCAGTCCTCGGTGCGGCGCTGCCGAGCACCGTCACCGAGTTCACCAACCTCCGGCTGCAGTTGGTAGAAGAGTTGGATGATGTCCGCCGCAGGCTGGAGGACAACGACGCCAAACTAGACAAAGCCCAGGGGCGTGTTTACGCGCTCGTCGGCGCGAAGAAGAAGCGAACCGATGAGCTCCAGGCCCTGCGCGCTTCCGGCTCCACCATGGATAGTCGGTTGATCCATGCGCGCTCGCTCATCGCCGAGGTTGCCGGTGTGAAGGAGAAGGATCTCCCCTTCGTCGCTGACCTGATGAGCATGAAGGAGGGCGAGGAGAGGTGGCAGGGCGCCGCTGAACGTGTCCTCGGCGGTTTCGCCAGAACGCTCATTGTTCCCGAGGAGCTCTACCCTCATGTCTCCTCGGCGATCAACGTGACGCACCTCGGCGCGAAGGTCGCTTACACACGCTTGAGTCCCCAGCTTGAAAGCCAGCGGCCGTCCGCGTTCACGCGCGGCTCGCTGGGGCAGAAGATTGAGGTTGCACCTGGCCGGTTCCGCAACTGGATTGAATCGCAGCTCTGCGCCCGGTACGACCACATGTGCTGCGAGACCATGGAGGAGTTCCATGCCGCTCGGCGAGCCGTCACCGCCCAAGGCCAGGTCAAACGCAACCCGAACGACCACATCAAGGACGACCGCAGCCGAATCGACGACAAATCCCGGTGGGTGCTGTGGGGCAACCTCGACGACAAAATCGACCAGCTCCACGCGGCAATACGCTTGCTCAACGACCAACTCGGGGAGGAATCCCGCACCCGCGATCGGCTCAAGCAAGCACTTGACACGCAACGCCTCCACGTTTCAACTATCCAGCGGCTGCTGGAGATGAAGGATTTCGCGGAAATCGATGTCGCCGCCGCAGCCGTCCGGCTGGCCGAGGCTCAAAAGCTTGTCGACGACCTGACCGACGGCAACACCGAGCTAGCGGAGTTAAAGAAGCAGCTCGCGGCCAGCGAAGCAGCCAGGCGGGCAGCGGAGAATACCCTCGACGACCTCCGGGAAACCCGTGGTGGGCTGAACACCGAGCTCAAACAGGCGGAGGTCGCGTTCGAGTTAGCGCGGCAGCAGGTGGGGGAGCGTGAGGTGCCGGGGGATATCGACAAGCGGCTCGAAGAGCGGTGTCACACAATCGACCGGTCCATCCGCGCCGACAACATCGACCGTCTCGCTCACCGTCTTACCCGCGATGTTGAGGACCGCCTCGCGGAGTTAAGGCAGCGGTCAAGCAGGTACGACAGCCAGCTTCGCGACGCCATGAATCGCTACCTCATGCGCTGGCCGCAGCGCCAGGGCGACCTCACCGCCGACACCGCGTGGGAAAACGATTTTCTCAATGAGCTCGGGCGACTCGAGTCAGATGATCTTCCGCGCTTTGAGCAGCGTTTTCGCGACATGCTCCACGACCAGACCTATAAGCATCTGGGCAGGCTGCGCCGATTCATTCGCGACGCCGCGACAAAGACCCGCAACTCGATCCAGATGATCAATGACTCGCTGGCAGAAGTGGAGTTCTACCCGGGCACACATCTGACCATCGAGGTGCGCGAGGCTCAGCCGGCTGTCGCCCGCGAATTCGTAGAGCTTCTCGACGCCGCCATGGAGGGCATGATCAACGACGCAGACCAGGAACAAAGCGAGCAGCGCTTCCACAAGCTGCGGGCGGTGATCGACGCGGTGACGGTATCCGACACCACCACGCCGCGGCAGCGCCGAATGCGGCTCGACACCCGTGAGCATGTGAAATTCCTCGGCGTGGAATACGGCCAGGACGGCGTGCGCGGAGCGGTGTACGACTCAGCGGAAGGCCTATCCGGTGGCCAAGCTCAGAAGCTATCTTCCTTCTGCCTCGCTGCTGCGCTGCGTTATCGGTTGACCGGGATGGGGGCAACCCCCTCCCAGGCGCGTAACTCTGTCATACAGATCGACGGGGAGATCTACCCACGCTTCGGCACGATCATTCTCGACGAGGCTTTCGACCGCGCCGACACTGATTTCACCCGCGCCGCCATGGAGGCGTTTCGCAGTTTTGGCTTCCATATGATCCTGGCCACCCCGGAAAAGCTTTTGCAGACAGTGCAGGACTACATCGGGGGTGTGCTCATGGTGGAGTGCCCCGACCGAAAACGATCCCGAACGAGTTTGCTGACCATCGAAGAGTCCACCGATGAAGACGCCTAAAGAAGTGCGGGCCCGCGCCGCTACGTATTACAGGCGCAATCACCGCGCCTGGCTTGACGGCGGTTTCACTCCGCTCAACATCAACCTGCAGCCGCCGTCAGGAAAGGAAGCAGAGCGTGACGACGGCCTCACGGTGCGCTCCTGGATCGACGAGTGGAATCGCAGCGCCATACCCGCTGGGCGGGAAGACAAAAGGCTCAGCTACATGGGTACGTACTCGCTGCCCACACGTGTCGTACTGGACACTCCGGACCTAACTGCCCGCGTCGCGGGCACGTCAGAGCATTGGTGCAGGATCAACGCTGTCCTGGGCCGAATCTGCAGTGAGCTTGGTGCGGATGTACGCACCCCTTTGATCAGCTGCCTCGCGACGTGGGAGGAATGGGACGATGCCACTGTGGACCAGTTCATCGATGTGATCCGCTGGTTGCGCACGCACGACACGACCGACTTCTACATCCGTGAGTTGCCGATCTTCGGCGTTGGTTCAAAATGGCTGGAATCGCATCGCGCCGTAGTCGAGACAGTCGCGGGGCCACTGAAATTCCGGGCGAAACCTCAGCTGGTGGAGCTGCGCGTTCTTGGCCGTTCAAGTGGGGTGAGACACTGGGCGTGTCCCGTCACGGACATCGGAGCTCTGCCCTGTTCCACTGTGCTCATGGTGGAGAACCACCAAACCTTCCTTGCCCTTCCCGATCTTGACGGAACGGTGGCAGTGTTCGGCGGCGGCCTGCACGCCCACACTCTTTCTGCTCAGATCCCCGGGCTGGACCAGAAGGACGTTGTGTACTGGGGAGATCTCGACTCCCACGGTTTCTACATTCTCGATATCGTGCGCCGGCGACTCCCGCAGGCCCGGTCGGTTCTCATGGACGTTGACACCGCACGCGCCCACGAGGAGCTTGCGGTGGAGGAGCCCCAGCCCAACCGTTTCACTCCGCAACTGCTCACATCAGCGGAGACCCTTGCCCTCGAGTACCTACGCACACACTCGACTGGCGGGTGTCTGCGGATCGAGCAGGAAAGGATTGTTTTCAACTTCGCAGTGGAACGGTTGCGGGAGGCGGTAGGGCAGTAGTTCAGGGGCTCACGCCAATGGAATCATCGGTGTTTCACGTGAAACACTGTCACAGCGCTTGTCGACGCCCACCCCGAGCAGCAAACTCGTCCAACAGTGCCAAGACCTCGACCGCCCGCCATGCCCGAGTGCGTTTGTCCAGCATCGCGGAGGCTACAATTCCCGCCTCCTCGAGAGCGTCCAACGCGTTGCGCGCACTCACCGGCGACGTGTCGAGCGCCTCCGCAACGATCCTCGAGGTCACCACCGGGCGCTGCAGCAGCAGGGGAATGAGCCGCCACACCAGCGCGCCGCCGCGTGCGGTTACCTCTGCTTCCCACTGCTCCTGCAGGATCTTGAGTTCGGTTGCGAGCCACGTACCGCGCTCCACCGCCTCCATGGCCGCGTGGACGAACAGTTCGATAATCTCACGGGGGTTGCCCATCCGGTAGGCACCGAGTGCAGCGAAGTAGGCATCGAGATCAGACAACAGACCTGCGGATAGTGGCAGCGATGTGTCGCTCGTGAGACCGCGTTGACGCATGAGAACGTGAACCAAAGCGCGTCCAGTCCTACCGTTGCCGTCCGCAAACGGGTGGATCGTCTCAAACTGAGCATGTGCCAGGGCAGCATGAACCAGGACCGGCAGATCCTTACGCGCAGCGAACACCTCAAGGTCCTCCATCAGTGAGGGAAGGTGACTGTGGTGAGGTGGCACAAATAAGGCATCGCGCGGATACATGTCATGGCCGCCGATCCACACCGGCTGCTCGCGCAACTGTCCTGCGATCTGCGGGGCGGACTCCCGCAGCAGAACGTCATGCATCCTCAGCAGCACGTTTGTGGTCACCCCCTCCATCCCCACGGCCTCTTCCATCTGCCGCGTGTTTGCGACGATCAATTTGGCATTTGTTCCGGCAAGCTCAGTTAGCTCCGCCTCCAAGATCCGTCGAGCGGACGAGGTGAGCTGCTCGATTCGGCTGGAGGCAAAGGATTCGCTGCGCAACAAGAGCGGAGTGAATGGGACGATGCGGTGACTATGGCCCAGATCAAACCCTTTGACCGCAAGGGTCGCCTCTTCTATCTGTGAAGCGAAGTCCACATCAAGAACGACCTGTGCATCAGCGATGTGGGGCACAAGAGCGCTCTTGTACGTGGAGGGAGTATTTCGAGCGGCACGACGCGAGAGCCCTTCCGACGACGATTGCCAGGAAAGCTCCTCGTAATCAACTTTCGGCCAGGTCATGCACACATGATAGACGTTTAAGGTTTCGCATTAATTAAAACACGCAACTTTAGATACGTAACTTTTCTTATTCTCCAGAAAGCGAAAGCTAGCGCAAACCGAAAGTGGAATCGACCGCACCTCCCGCGTCCGCGGCCCCAGTTCAGATCTCGCATACCTTGCACGCTGGCATACTGGGGCACATGAAGGAATTTGCCCGGAAAATCATCCTCCCAGGTGGGACCGTAGTAGTGGCAACGATGGCGTCCCTATCCGCGTGCTCCGCCCCAGAGGAATCCGGGCAGACAATAACGGAAACGGTCGTGGTGGACGAGGAGGGCGTCGACAAGCAACCGCCCACGTCCCCAACCACTACCTCGGCTGCATCCCCCTCGGTGCTCACGGTAGATTTCGAGCAGTACCAGCAGGTCAACCTTGACCAGTACACATACAACGGCTCGATCTTCTTCTTCCACACGACCGGTGGCACGATCAGCGACTGCTTCGCCAGCGCTGGTGTGGTCACCTGCTTCGGCACTCCCGACGACTCAGTACCAGACGTGGAGGAACCGTTCCGCGGGCGCCCCGGTGCCGTTCAGGTGGGAGACGGAGGACTTGCGTACACCATCGCCGAGGGTGTTCCACCAGCACAGGCCGAACTCAAGCCTGGGCAGTGGATCGATTTCGGAGCCTCCAAATGCGCCAAGCCCGACGCCGCTTCCTTAATTTGCGCTTCGGATTCCGCGGCATTCGAACTGACGGGGGAGAAGCTCAACATTGCGACTGAAGGACCAGTCGTGACCTCCGCAGAGTTGATGGAACAGGCGGAGGCGCAACCGGTAGCCGACCCCCGAACCGGCGGCGCCCTCGTCCGCGGACCGATCATGTGCGGCGCGATGGAGGGCCCTCGCTTGGCAGAGGTCATGGAGGGAGAAATCACCTGCGCAGAGGCCATAGACGTGTTGAACCGTTACGAGTCCCGCAGGTTCCAAGAAGGCGGCGGAAACAGCCTCGCAATGGGATTCGACGGTTGGAGTTGCGCTTCGCCGACGTACGTACGCGCAATGGAGCTGCAGGCCTCGATCAGATGCATCAACCAGGAACGCGGCATCACCATTCATGATCCGGACATGAGGGGGTTTACGCAGTAGCGCCGAGGGGCTCTTCCGTCTCTTCCATTTGGCGTAGCCGGATCCATGTCGACCCAACCACCAGCCTTGATGGCCTAGAGTTTGCCCTTCTGTGCACCACCGTTGTTGTCGTCTTGACGGGCCCCGCTTGCTTCCATCACCCTGTGGCTCGACTACTCGAAGTAGTCTTCATCAAGCTCCACGATCTTGACCGTTCGCTTCCTCTGAATACCAACGCCGTGCCTGATCATCAACTTGGCCAGGAGTGCTCCATCGATAAGCACCACCCGCGACTGAACTGATTCCGCGTAGTTGATCGCCCCCGTGCTGAAGGAGGCTGTTGTGAAGAAAACGCCTTGCGAAGCCTGCGCTCCGTGGAGTGCCCCAACGAACGCCTGAACGTCCGGGCGGCCAATGGTCTTGGACATCTCGTAGCGCTTGGCCTGCACGTAAATGCGGGAAAGGCCCAGAGCATCTTGGTCGATGACTCCGTCGATGCCCCCATCGTTGGACAGTTGCGTTCGCGTCGCGCCACCGAACGATCCTCCGTACCCCATGGCCATGAGCAGATCGAGAACCGCTTGCTCGAAGAACGCGGGCTCCCGCTGGTGGAGGCGCTTAAGCAGGTCTTCGGCCACCATCGCCTCATTGCGCCGCTGCCCGTCTTCCACTTGCTCGAGAGGGGTCAGCTTGGTTTCGGTCTCTTGGAGTTCCGCGGCCACGGGCTCTCCAAGGGTTTTCGCGCCATGTGGCGAGCGGAAGTTCTGGTACGACTCTCCACCCTCTGCATGCAGCTGGTGTTCCGTCATGCCATCCGGAAACCTCTCAAGCAGACGACGCCCATTGTCAGTGATTCGCCACATGGCTCGCATCGGCGAGGTGATTGCTTCGGCCTTAACCAAATGCGTAATCGCCCAGCTGGCACGGTTCACATAACGAGGTTTACCGGAGGCGATTGTTACTTTGCGCTCCTCTTCGCTGATCCCCAATAAATCAGCGGCTGCTGCAACTACATCCCTCCGGCGACGAGTCTCCCCATCCGCGAGAGCTTTAAGGCACGGGACCAGATAATCGTCCCACGTTGGCGATGACATTAACTCTCCTTGTTCCGTAGCCCATCAACAATCCGGACCGTCTCCATCGCCACGCGGGTCACGCGCCCGATCAGATCCACGATGTAGCGCGGGTTACCAACTTCGTCGGCCCAGTCGTTGGGGTCGTTGACAATGCCCGATGCTTTGTCTTTCTTTACCTGATAACGGTCGATAATCCAGGCTAATGCACTGCGGGAACCAAGCATGTATTCGTCAGCCTCCGCGGGAATGCCGGCAATGGTGACCTTCGGGTTGTAGATCAGCTTGGTCACCTCGTTGACGTTCTTGCCGGTCTCCGGGTCCTTGCGCTTAGCCCACTTCATCTTGACTACGCGCCACGTCTCGCGATCCTTCTCATCACCTTTGACCTGCACGTCCAACGGCCACGATTCCACATCTTCGTACCCCACGTGCAGAGCCATCAACTCCGCTCCTGCAGCAGCGAACCTGTCGAACTCCTCGCGCGACGACGGCGTCTCGATGTGAGGCAGCATCTTCTTCAGATCCGCCGCATACTTCGTGCGGTAATCAGGGTCGTGCAGTTTGCCATAAACGAAGTGGAAAATGTCGTCACCCGTGATCCCCACGCCCAGCGCATCCCGATAGATCCCCTTGATTTCCTCGGTGATGTTGTCCGTGCGCACGTACGCATCGACGACTTCGCCAATCTCGCCGTAGGCACTCGTTTCGGAGCCTTGCTTGACGACGTCCACCCCCCCCCCGTCAAATAATCCTCCATCCTTCGTCTCTACCGGTGTCCAGGTGAAGCGGGGGAAGAATTGGGAAGTAGCAATCAAGTGAAGATCAGGGAGTTGATCCGTAGCAAGAACCGCTGGATCAACCGACTCTCCAGAGCTCACCGCGACGAAACCGATACTGCGGTGCGCCGGGGTCGGGAACATCGACGGGAGCTGGTACTGACGGTCGTTTAACGCTGGCTCGAAATATGCCTTTGCCCTCGTAAACGGCCGATACAAGGAGTTGTAAACTCGCTCATTACTCGCTTCGACAGAAGCACCCTTGGCCGCTAGATTTTTCAAGTTTGTGGTCCACGAAATCTTCGTCGTGTCCGCAAACTGTGGGTTGCGCTGCAAGAAAGCCGTGACGTCTGCTTCGCTCGGCTTCGTGATCTTCTCCTCAGCCAGCCACTGGTGAAGTGCGGCCGTTGCCTCGGTATAAGTATCCGTCAAACGTACGAGCTGTCCAAGAAGCTGGTCTTTCGTCTGTGCATACGCCCATGCATCGCGACCGGTCTTCAAACCAGCCGAGAAACTCTCAAAAAACCTCGTCGTCTTGCGTTTCTTCTCTCCAAGAACGGGCCACGTCTCAAACTCCTCGGAACGTTGATTGACCCAGTCGCCGTCCTTATTCGGGGTGATCACCTGCCAGTCGATGGTCTCAATGGACGAAGACTCGGTCATCTGGAGCTTCTGCTTGGCAGTGAGGTAGTCACCGATATCGCGGTAGTGCAGCTTGAAGCCAGAGCTGTGGGGGTCCTTAACTCCAACGGTTATGGTCACATTTGTCCTCGACCCAGAACCGAAGACATTTCCGCCTTCCAAGCGGCGTTGCTGTCCAGCAGTGCGCGCGTTGCCCCGCAAATTGAACACATAAAGGCCCGTGAAGTCCTCAGCCAGCGACAGCCGGACGCCGTCACCCGTGTTGCCGTCGATCCAACCACCGTTGGAGACGAAGGCGACAACTCCCTGGTCACCGATGCGATCAGTAGCCCACCGGAACGCACGCAGGTAGGAGTCATACAGAGAGTTCTTGTTCGTAGCGGCGGACTTCGCAGCATAGGTCTCTGCAATACGGGCGTCCAGACTCGGGTACTTGAGGTTCGCGTTGAGGTCATTGGCGGACTTCTGGCCCGCGGAGTAGGGCGGATTGCCGATCACCACGTTGATCGGCACATTCTTCTGACGCTCAATGGTGGCGTTGTTGTCCCGGAAGATCTCGAGGTCGGGAATGTCGCCATCCTCGTGGATCTGGAACGTATCGGCAAGGGCGATGTTGTTGAACGGGACGTACTCTGGTTCCGGTTCACCGTTACGCTGCGCCTCCTCGGCGCGCAGCGCGTTGTAGGTCGTCTCGATGTTGACCGCAGAGACATAATAGGCCAGCAGCATGATCTCTGTGGCAAAGATTTCGCTGGCATACTTGCGGGCCAAGTCCTCCGGCTTGATCAGGCCGGACTGTAGGAGGCGCACCGTGAACGTCGAGGTGCCGGCGAAGGGGTCGAGGATGCACACCCCTTCGTCAGTAAGCCCTTTGCCAAAGTGCTTGCGGGAAACGTCGTCGGCGGCGCGGAGGATAAAGTCAACAATCTCCACCGGGGTGTAGACGATGCCGAAAGACTCGGCCTGCTTCTTAAAGGCTTTGCGGAAGAACCGCTCGTACAGCTCCTTAATCACCTGCTGCTTGCCGGAGGCGCTGGAGACTTCCGAGGCCCGAACGCGCACCGAGTCGTAGAACTTCTCCAGCGACTCGGTCTCCGTGTCCAGCTTCGCCTTTTCCAGAGCGGTGGTCATGCGCTCCATCACCTGTGCGACGGGATTGTGCTCGGTGAAGGTGTGGCCTTCGAACAACGCGTCGAACACCGGCGCGGTAATCATGTGCTGCGAGAGCATGCTGATCGCTTCGTCGTCGGTGATCGAGTCGTTCAGGTTGCCGCGTAGGCCGTCGACGAAACGCTCGAATTCTTTCCGGAGGGTGGGGTTCGCGCCGTCGATAAGCGCCTTGATGCGCGTGATCTGCGACTGTGCAATCGTGGCGACGTCGTCCGCCCAATCCTCCCAGTAAGTGCGGGTGCCGACCTTGTCCACGAGCTTGGTGTAGATCGCCTCCTGCCACTGTTCCAGTGAAAACAGCGCCACCTGCTGGGCCATGTTCTGGCTGTCTTCCAGCGCTTCTGTCCGGTGGGAATCGATATCGTCGAGCTTGTCCTTTTCCGCTTTGACGTGGTCAGTCTCAATGGGCAAGTCGCTCACGTTGCCCTCGTTCAGTGCGATCGAGTTCACCTTCGCGTTGAAACGGTCGTCGTGAGCACGCAACGCGTTGAGGATCTGCCACACCACCTTGAAGCGGGCGTTGTCGTTGAGCGCCTGCGACGGGCTCACCCCCGGCGGCACAGCAACCGGCAGAATGATGTAGCCGTAGTCCTTGCCCTCCGCCTTGCGCATCACGCGTCCCACCGACTGGACAACGTCCACCATCGAGTTACGCGGGTTGAAGAAAATCACCGCGTCGAGACCAGGCACGTCCACGCCCTCAGACAGGCAACGGGCGTTAGTGAGCACGCGCGACTCTGTGACGGGGATGTCGGCCTCGAGCCAGGTGATCTTTCCGGAGCGCTCCAGTGCATTCATCGTGCCATCGACGTGCTGGGCAGCGATGGAGACGTCGATGTTGTGGAGGCTGACGTCGTTGAGCGCGGCGTGCTGGCGCAGCATCTCCTGGTGCGCGGCGACGAGGGATGGGAATGATTCCGCGATCTGCTTCGAGTGCTTGATGTCCTTGGCAAAGACGACGGTGCGTTGCATCGGAGTTGCACCGACGTCGAAGCCTTCCTTTTCTCCCTGGAGCTTCCCGGAACGCTTCGCCAATCCGTTCCAGGCACCGATGATCGCGGATGCGGTGGTGAGGTTTACAAGCTCGTTGGGGGAGTGGGCGAGCGCCTCGGCGGCGACGTCCTCGTCGACCGTCATGACCAGAACTTTGTAATCCGTCAACAGCCCGCGCTCCACGGCCTCGCCGAATCCGAGACGGTGGAACTCAGGGCCGTAGATCCCTTCATCGTCCATCGACGCCAGCTCAGCGGAGTGGTCGGCGGCCTTACCTTTGATGGCGTCGTCGAAAAGCCGCGGTGTCGCCGTCATGTACAGGCGTTTCGCGGCCTTGATGTAGTCCGCGTCGTGAATGCGCACAAAGTTGGAGGCGTCCTCACCGGCGAGGGTGACACCAGTCGTGCGGTGCGCCTCATCACAAATGATGAGGTCGAAGTCGTCCAACCCCGCCTGCTGCGCGTCATGAACTGCGGGAAGCGATTGGTAGGTGGAAAACACAACGTGGAGGCCCTTGGCCCGCTTGCCCGTGGCGAATGCCTCAGCGAGCTTGGCGCCGTTTGTCGATACCGGCACTTCAAGGTCATACGGGGCAATGTCCTCCGCCTGCTTGCCGGCCTTCGTATCCGAGCACACCGCAAAACTGCGCATCTCCATCGCGGACTGCGCCGTCCACTCACGCAACGTTTGCGAAAGCAACGCGATCGACGGGACGAGGAAGAGCACTCGCGCCTTGCCACCGTTATTCTTCGCAACCTGCTCTGCCAAGCGCAATGAGGTAAATGTTTTGCCGGTGCCGCAGGCCATGATGAGCTTGCCCCGGTCGCTGGTTTCGAAACCGCCAACGACATTGTCGATTGCCTCAACCTGGTGTTTGTGCGGCTTGTACGCCTCCTTCCGGGTTAGGTTGATCTGCATCTCGGAGCCGGGGAACACCACGTCCCAGTTCACCGGGGCCGAGGCAATATCAGCCATGCCGATTCGGCTGGTTTCAATAACCTGGTTGGCAAGGGCCAACTCCGCGTTCCTCGACCACCTATCTGTCGTCGAGATGATGTAGCGGTGGGAAAAGTGCTCGCGGCCCTTCTCGGTTTCAAACGACTGGCCGGAAGCCTGGAAAAAGGAATCAATGTGCGATTTTTGGATGCTCGTAGTCGGCTTGTAGAACTTCGCCTGGATCGCGACCCAGCTGTCATCGTCCTTGCGGTGAGCGACAAGATCGATACCCGTGTCTGGGAGCCCAGCGTTGTAGCGCCAATCCACCCACCGATAGACCTCATCGAACTGTTCGGCAAGAGAGGGTGCGGTCTTGAAGAAGTTGACCATCAATTTCTCGAACGCGATACCGTACTTTGCCTGCGGCTGGTTCTCGCGGAGCTGATTCAGAGCTTCTTCAAACGATGACATGGAATTGATTATGTCGTAGACACGCGGCAGGAGTGAACGCTCCGCCTCCGTCGGGGTCTGCGTGTCAGCCTCCCGTGAACAGCATCTATTCGCTGCTGAGGATGGCGCGTCAGATTCGCTGATGCGCTGATTCGGAGACCCGAAGCGTGGGAACCCGGCGAAGTTACAACAACCCCGGCCTACAGGCCGGGGTTGTGAAATAGTGTGCGCTGATCTGCATCAACGCCGCTATATGCAGAGTACATTCCGCGTTGTGAAATGTTAAGACGAACTGGGTGTGAGGAAGTCGGCGCGCCTCACATCCAGAGTCCGCGAGTTCACCCCACCGCATCGTGTCCGTTGAGCCGTTTGGGGGAGCAGTCACCCGCCACCCCACACCCAGCCCATGTTTCACGTGAAACATCCCCTAGAATCGCCACGACGGCACCAAAGCCCTAAAACATCCACCGATGGGCACCGAGCACGCCAAACCGACGTGCCCCACACCCCGATCCCCACAATCCGACCGCCCAGCACTACACCTCGCGGATCGCCTCGCCCTTCTCCGCGTTGATCGACACGTTTTCCAAGTCCACGCCGTTACCGCTGAGGTACACGCCGTCGGATCCCGCACCGGCGGCTTCGATCCCGCCGTCGATAGCAATGGCCCCGATGGTGCCGGCGACCTCGAGGGTCGCGACATTGTCGCCGGTGGTGCGCAGCTTTCCGCCGATGTGCAGCGTGTCCACCGCGCCGGTGTCCTTCACGCTGAGCGCGATGGCCTTGAGCGTGGTCTGGACTCCACGCACGAGGCTGGTGCCTTCGCCGCCGGTGGTGGTGACGTCACCAAGCACTTCAAGGTGGGGGAGCGGCTTGGATACTTGGATGCCGAGGGAGCCGTCGCCGGTTGTGGCGATGCTGTGGAAGACGGCTTTGTTGAGGCTGCCGTCGTAAAGGTTAAAGCCGCGGGCGCCTCCGCCGGTGGTGGTGATGGGCGCGGTGACTTCGAGTTCGTCGATGTCGCCGAAGTTGACAAAGCCGATGCCGCTCGCGCCCTTGGATGTGACGTCCGCCGACGCCGTCCAGGTTTTCACTGCGCCCCAGTTGTCCAGCACCATGTCGTTTTGCCCGTAGGTGGTGACCGGACCGGCATTGTCCACGACCTCGACATCCGCGCCCGAGATGACGAACACGCCGCCGGAGATCAGGTCGGCCGCGCCTGCGGAGATGCCTCCGTCGGTGTGGATCTCCCCGGTGCGCAGCCGTGTCACAGCAATGGTGCCACCGTCGCGCTGGCCCTCCCAGTCGCCGTGGCCGCCGACGAACACGCCGGAACCGCGCACGGGTTCGGAGGCACTACCTGCAGAAATGTCGAGCAGGTCAGCGGTCAGGCGCACCGCCGGATCGGTCTGGCGGTTCCACAGGGTAAACGCGCCCTGCAACGCGTCAACGCCGAAGCCGTGGGGACGGTGGTAGCGCCCGCGCGTATCAGCGGCTTCCACGTGGAGGTTGTCCACCCGGATGTGCCCGGCACGAACCTGGTCCTCCGCAATGAGCGCGACCTGGCCGCGCGTCGTCACGTCTTTCAAGGTAATGGTGCCAAGGTCCTCGACGGTGGTGTCGAGCAGGATCGCGGTCTCGGTCTCCGGCACGGTAATGGTGACGCCGTCGAGCGTCGTGTCCTTGCCCAGTCGCACACCGCGGGCGCCGAACTTCAGAGTGCCGCCGCGCAGGGTCGTTCCTTCCGGGAGAGTAATCATCGGGGAACCGGATATCTCACCGTCGATACTGATTACCGCGGCTTTGTCGGCAATGGCCTGTGCAAGTTCTTGGGCTGTGGTGACATGTGTTTCTTTGCTCATGCGCCCATTATTGCCCCGTTTCGCCCCGCCCGTCCGGTGGCGGTCAACCTCCCAGGGAACGACGCACGCTTATCGACGCCCCCGTGCCCCTCACCCCACCGCCAACACCGCTTTGAGCTGGGCGAACGTTTCAGGGCGCACGGTGTGGACCGCGCTGCGACCGTCCTGGTGGCGGGCCAGGAAACCCGCCTCCGTCAATTTCTTCAGGTGGTGCGACACCGTCGGCTGGCTCAGCCCGAGTGCGTCCGTGAGCGCGCCGACTGTCGCCGGGGCGCAGCCGTCGGCAGCGATGAGCGAGATGATGCGCAGCCGCACCGGGTCCGCGAGAGCCTTGAACGCCTCGGCGTAGCGCGCCGCCTCCTCGGTACCGAGGGCTTCGCTGGTCAGGGGGCAGCAGGGGGAGGTGCTGTGCGGCACGTCGGGAGACATGGCGCTATTATATCGACGTTCATCAATATAAGGAGTACCGCCCCATGTCTCTGCTCGACCGCTTCATCCCGGTGTGGCTCTTGCTCGCAATGCTCGCGGGCATCGCGCTCGGCCGCCTCGCCCCGGGGCTCGCACCAATGCTTGATTCCCTCTCGGTTGGCGGGATCTCGCTGCCCATCGCGCTCGGCCTGCTGATCATGATGTATCCGCCACTAGCGAAAGTGCGCTACGACAAGACCCGCGACGTCGCCGCGGACACGCGCCTGATGTCGGTGTCGCTGTTCCTCAACTGGGTGGTCGGCCCTGCGGTCATGTTCGCCCTGGCCTGGCTGTTCTTGCCGGACCAGCCGGAGCTGCGCACGGGCCTGATCATCGTAGGCCTGGCGCGCTGCATCGCCATGGTCCTCGTTTGGACGGACATGGCGTGCGCCGACCGCGAGGTCACCGCGGTGCTGGTGGCGGTCAACTCCGTGTTCCAGGTCCTCATGTTCGGGGTGATGGGTTGGTTCTACCTGCAGGTTCTTCCCACCTGGCTAGGCTTGTCGACGACCGCCGCAGACTTCTCCTTCACCGACATCGTCACCTCCGTCCTCGTGTTCTTGGGCATTCCTCTCCTGGCTGGCGCGCTCTCGCGCGTGGTGGGGGAGCGGGTGCGCGGGCGCGACTGGTACGAGTCCACGTTCCTGCCGGCCATTTCGCCCCTGGCGCTCATCGGACTGCTTTACACAGTGGTGCTGCTGTTCGCCCTCCAAGGCGATCAGATCACGTCCAACCCGCTGTCCGTCGCCAGCGTGGCCCTACCACTCTTGTGCTACTTCGCGGGCATGTTCTTCCTGGCCCTGGCGGTGAGCAAGCTCATCGGCCTGAACTACGAGCAGTCCGCGGCGGTGTCCTTCACGGCCGCCGGCAACAACTTCGAGCTGGCCATCGCCGTGGCCATCGGCACCTTCGGCGCGACCTCGGGCCAGGCCCTCGCCGGCGCCGTCGGCCCGATGGTGGAGATTCCCGTGCTGGTCGGTCTGGTGTACGTGATGCGGAGCTTGCGCCCTCGTTGGAACCCTGGCCGGAACCCCGGCCAGAACCGCTTCAGTCCAAGAACTCAAGGCTAAGAATCCAGCGCACCGACCCCGAAAAGGCGGTTTCTTAGCCTTGTGTTCTTAACCGGAACGCTCACCGACCCCACCGAAAGGACCCACACCCCATGCCTTCTGTGTTGTTCATCTGCGTCGGCAACGGCGGCAAGTCCCAAATGGCCGAAGCCCTGGCGGCGCACTACAGCGACACCCTGGAAATCCACTCCGCGGGCACCTCGCCGGGTACAGCGCTCAACGCCGAGTCCGTTGCCGCCATCGCGGAGGTCGGCGCCGACATGTCACACGGCCGCCCAAAGCCAATCGACCCTGATCTGCTTCGTCGCGTCGACCGCGTCATCATCCTCGGCGCGGATGCCCAAGTGGACATGCCCGCCGACGCCCGCGGAACCCTGGAGCGCTGGATCACGGACGAGCCGTCCGCCCGCGGCGTCGAAGGCATGGAGCGCATGCGGCTAGTGCGCGACGACATCGCGGCGCGCGTTCGCGCACTCGTCAGCGACCTCGAGCAGAAAGAACCCCCAGGCGCCTAGTAGCCGCCGGACCCGCCGGCGCCGGAGAACCCGGAGCTGTAGGACGTGTTCGTGCCGGAGCTGGCCTGCGCCTGCTGCTCGGCTTGCACATTGGAGGAGTGCCAGCTGCTCAGCGCGATAAAGGGGACATAGTTGGGGTAGGTGTAGGTGGCGTCGTAGATGCGCGGGCGTTCCAGTGCGTTGTGTTCCTTCACGTCGCTGAACTGGCGGTCCTTGACGGCCTGCATGATGACCCGGTGGTCGTCGAGAAGCCGGACGAAGTCGTCGAGGAACCCCGGTGCGCCCGGGTTGCGGTCGAGGGTGTCCACGCGGGCCTCGAGGTCGCTCAGACGCGCGCGCAGCTGCGGGTCTTCGACGTCGAGCACGGCGCGTGTGATGTCCCGGCGCAGCTCCGTCAGTTCGGAGCGGCGGGTCGCCGCGTCGCCGTTTTCTACCGCGAACAGGCGGTTGATGTTGTCCTCGGCGTTGCTGACCTGTGTCGTGACGCGCGAGGCGGACTCCAGCATGTCCCGGTGGTCATACAGCTGGGTGTCGTTGCTCGGGTCGATGCTGCCCACTCCGCCCGGGCCGGAGACCGTCTCGTGCAGAGCGAGGAAGCGCCCGCGCACTTCCGCCCAGTCGCGGCGCATCTCGTTATCGGCGAACGCGGAGGTCAGGGAGTTGGCGCGGATGTCGATGCTGTCCAGGCGCCCACTTAACTCGGTGTACTCGCGGGTGATCAGCTCGTACTGGTTGCGGGCTTTCTCGATCGCTGCTTTGCGGCGGTTGCGTGCCGCCACCCACAGCCCACCGCCGGCCAGCACTGCACCACCCGAGCCCGCGCCCGCCCCCAGTGCTGCGGCGAGGCGGTCGCCGCGCGCGCTGTCGAGCAGATAGGTGTCCACAACCTCGGGGTTGGTAGCTTCCCGCAGCCCCGCGATGAGCCCACCGGGGATGTTGTTGTCGCGCATTCCGGGGCGCATTGCCTCGAGGATGGTGTCAACGCGGTCGCGCAGCTTGATCTGCGCATCGACGTCCTCGCCGCCGTAAGCCCCGATCTCGCGCGCGTTGGGGTCCACGGCGAAAATCAGCACACCGTCGGAGTAGACATCGGTGTCGACCTCGTCCGGGTAGTTGTCCTGCAGGTACTCCAGGACCGTGTCGTTGAAGTTGTCGCGGGAGGTGTCGAAGACGAGGAAGTGGAGCGTCTCCACGGTATCCGGGTAGGTGAACTGGGCGGCGTCGCGCTCGAGGCGGTCGCGGTCGGCGGCGGTGAGTTGGTTGCCGGGGTCGTCGATAAGCATGCGCGGCGCCTGGTCGCTGTACTGGATGGCGACCTGCTCGGCACTGGGTACCTCGAGCGTGGCGGCGACGGTTCCCCCCACCCCGAGGGCCACCAACGTTGCCGCGCCTACGACTGCACCAAAACCCTTCATCGCACTCATGGCCCAATACTAGAACGGTTCCGCAATGGCGCGAGCAATGACGACGACCTCCGGACCGAACTGCTCGGCGATACGATCCTCCACCTCGCCCAGGGTGTCCGGGGTAAGCAGCCAGCCGGACCACGCGTCCTTGCCGGGGGAGAAGAAGCCGTCGCCGCGGCCGATGAGGTTCAAGGTGGCGTCGCGCATCCACAGGGGTCCGACGAGGTCGGGGTTGTCCACGGCGTCCACCAGTCCGATCTCCGGCTCGTAGGCGACGGCGTGGCAGTTGAGAACAAGCTGGTCGAACAGCTCCTGGATGCGCTCTTCCGCGCCCTCGGCCCCGAGGTAGACCACGGTGACCAGGGACAACGCGCGGTCATCGGGGACCGGGTCGCGCAGCACGAGCCCGGTTAAGCCGCCGACCTGCGAGGGGAAGCGGGAGGCATCGAATGGGTCGTCGAGAAAGAAGCTATCGATGACCGAGTCGCGGTCCGCGCCCGCCATCTCCACCAGCGCGTTCGCTTCGAACAGGTCCATGGCCTCCGGCGCGGCGAGGTTCGCATACGCCGCCTGCGTGCGCAGGTCCCACAGGTTGTAGGCGTCGCTGACGGGCTGCGGCCGCGGGGAGACCGCATACACCAGGGCGGGGCTCTCGAGCACTCGCCGCCGGTAGAGCTCGTACGCCTCATCCACCTCCCCGGGGTGGGCGAGAAACAAGGTGGTGACGATCTCCGCGCTCATACCCGACAGCATACGGCGTGCTTATCGACGCCCACCCGCCAACGTTTCACGTGAAACATCGCACGCCGCGGGGCCTATGCTGGACGCAACCCTGCACAACGGATCGTTCGGCACGTACCTGCCGATGGAGGAGACAACATGGCAACAGTGACCTTTGACAAGGCGACGCGGGTGTATCCCGGGGCAGATGCGCCGAGCGTCGATAAGCTTGACCTGCGTATCGAGGACGGCGAGTTCCTCGTCCTCGTCGGGCCATCCGGCTCGGGCAAATCGACCGCCCTGCGCATGCTCGCCGGCCTGGAGGAGACGAACGAGGGCCGCATCCTCATTGGCGACCGCGACGTGACCACAGCGGAGCCCAAGGAGCGCGACATCGCCATGGTGTTCCAAAACTACGCGCTCTACCCGCACATGTCCGTGCGCGAAAACATGGGCTTCGCCCTGAAGCTCGCCGGCATGGACAAGGCCGCCATCAACGAGCGCGTGGAAGAGGCGGCGCGCACCCTCGACCTCACCGAGTTCCTCGACCGCAAACCGAAGGCCCTGTCCGGCGGCCAGCGCCAGCGCGTGGCCATGGGCCGCGCCATCGTGCGCGAACCCCAGGTCTTCCTCATGGACGAGCCGCTGAGCAACCTCGACGCGAAGCTGCGCGTGCAGACCCGCACCCAGATCGCCCATCTGCAGCGCCGCATGGGTGTGACCACCCTCTACGTCACCCACGACCAGACCGAAGCGCTGACCATGGGTGACCGCATCGCCGTGCTCAACTACGGCGTCCTCCAGCAGGTAGGCACCCCGCGCGAGCTCTACGACCACCCAGACAACGTCTTCGTCGCCGGCTTCATTGGCTCGCCCGCGATGAACCTGGCCACCTTCAACGTTTTGGGCGGCGTTGCGCGACTCGGTGCCGCCTCAGTGCCGGTCACGCTTCCCGACGGCGACGTCATCCTCGGCTTCCGCCCCGAGGCACTCCAGATCGTCGAGGAGAGCACCGGGATCCCAGTCGAAGTCGAGTTCATCGAGGAGCTTGGCTCGGATGCCTACCTCTACGGCAACCTCGCCGGTGGCGGTTGGGTCTCCGAGGGCGTCGGCTCCGAATCCACAGGCCACATCGTCGTGCGCACCGGACCGCGCTCGGGCATTACGCCTGGCGACGTCATCAATGCCCAGGTCGCCGAGGGCGGACTGCACGCCTTCGACGCGCAGACGGGGCAGCGATTGTAGCTCGGGGTGCACTGCGTGTGGGGCAGCACCACCTCACCCTGCGCCTGGACGACCGCGACGCACCGCGCACACACCCGACCTGGGCATTTGCACGGCCCCACACAACGCGGTCGTCCAGCACCCCGGAACCAAACAAAAAACCGCCCCGCCTCCCTGGCAACAGGGGAGCGGGGCGGCTGCGGTACCGACGTTAGACCGTGTCGGGTCCACGCACGGTGCCGGAGGCTGTACCCGGCGCCGGGGTGGCGTCGGTGGTGGTGCGCACAGCCGGGGTCTCAACCACGGTGCGCTCCTCCACGACAACCTCGCCCTCGGCGTCGTCCTCGAGCTTGTAGCCCTCGATGTTGCCGGCGGCGAAGCGGTTGACGATCATCGCGATCGCACCATCGCCGGTGACGTTGGCGGCGGTGCCGAAGGAGTCGACGACGATGTAGGCCGCGATCATCAGGGAGATCATGGACTCGTCGAAGCCCAGGTTGGCCTGCAGGAGGCCGACGGCCGCCATGATGGCGCCGCCGGGAACGCCCGGAGCAGCGACCATCATGATGCCGAGGAGCAGGATGAAGCCAATCACGTGGCCGGCGGTTATCGGCATGGCTGCCATGTGGACGATGGCCAACGCGTAGAGCGTGATCTTCATCATCGAGCCGGACAGGTGGATCGTCGCGCACAGCGGAATGACAAAGCCGGCGACGTTCTCGTCGACGCGGTTCTTCAGCGTGGAGGCGTAGGTCACCGGAATGGTCGCGGCAGACGAGGAGGTACCCAGCGCGGTGAAGTATGCGGGGAGCATGTTCTTCATTGCCGTGAACGGGTTGTGGCCGGCGATCGCACCAGCGACGATGAACTGCAGGATGATGAGCACGATCGTCATTGCAACGGACAGCAGCAGCACGCGGCCGAAGGCGGACATGGTCGAGCCCAGGCTGTCGTTCATGCCGAGGTTGAGGAAGGTGCCGAAGATGAAGATCGGCAGCAGGGGGATGACGAAGACCTTCACGACCTTCATCACAACGCTCTCGAGCTCGGTAGCTCCCTTGTAAAGGGTGTCCGACTTCACGGCGGTCATGCCGAGGCCCACGACGAACGCGAGCAGCAGGGCAGACATGACCTCGAAAGGCGCGGGCATTTCTACGGCGAAGTAGGGGGCGATGCCGCCTTCATCGGGGTTGGCCACGTTGGTGTTGAGTGTCAGCCCCTCGAGCATGGTCGGGTACAGCATCACGGACAGTGTCCAGGCGATGAGGCCGGAGATGATGGTGGAGCCGTAGGCGAGGCCAGCGGTCATGCCGAGCCACTTGCCGGCGCCGCGGCCGAGGCCTGCGATTGCCGGTGCGATCAGCGCGAAGATGAGCACGGGCACGAAGAAGCCCAGGAAATTGGAGAACAACCCGTTGAAGGTGACAAAGACGCGGGCCAGCCAGACGGGGAAGAACATGCTGCAGAGGACGCCGAGGATAATTGCTACGACAATCCAAAACAGCAATGAGTTCAGTACTTTGGATCTCATATTCAGCCTTTTTTGAACGACCCGCTGTTCGGGTCACTGAGTGTAGGGACAGTGCCCGAAGACACCCTAATAACATATACGGCGCGTCGTGCCAGCAGAAACGTCGCCTCCCCTCGGTTCAGGCGCGTGGGCCTGCGGGATTATGCTGGGCGACATGAGTGCAGTGAATCTTGTCGTCGGTGTCATTTTTTTCGTCCTCGCCGTGGCACTTGTCGTCGCCGGCGCTTTGGCCATCGCGCGCCGTTTCCCGGGCAACTCCGCTTTCGGTCTTCGCGTGCCGGAGGTTCGCGCAGATAAGGCCGTCTGGGAGCAGGCCCACGTGGTTGCTGGCCCGTTTTGGGTGTTCGCCGGAGTCGCTCTCGCGTTTGGTGGTGCCTTTGCGCTGCGCGCGTCGGGGTGGATGTGGGTCTTGCCGGTGATCATGTTCCTTGCCGCGGTCGTGGCCATTTCGGTGGCAGGTAACTTCGGGGCGCGCGCCGCAGCGCTTGTCGACGCCTCCCGCAACGAGCAAGACGAGGACCTCCCCGAAGGCGCCGTATCCCTTCCGCTGGTGGATCTTGACGCTGTTCGCCGGGCAGCGGGCCGCGCGGACGACGCCCGATAGTCACCCCATCGTGAGCGCAATGTTTCACGTGAAGCATTGCCTTCGGCGTAGTTGCGCGGGCGTTGCGGCCGCGCTAATCTTTTCGCTGTGACTTCTCTAGCTCTCACCGCCGCCATGCGGCCGCTCAGCGGCCGTACCCAGTGGTGGTGGCGCGCGTAAACGGCGTGCCACCTAGCTAGTCGCATTTTCGGCCCGCCGGCTTGGATCAACCAAGCACCGCGGGTCTTTTTGTTCCCAGTACCCTCGGTGCCACGACACACGAAGGACGTACGAATGAGGAACCTGCACCCCACCACCGCGCGCAGAGAGGTGGTGTATCACGCCGACGCTTCCGCGCTGTTTGACTTTGTGGGTGGAGCTACTGCCCGCGACGCGGTTCTGCTCGAATCCGCAGACATCACCACGCGCTCGGGCCTGCAGTCGGTCGCTGTGCTCGACGCCTCGCTGCGCGTCACGTGCAACGGACAGCGCGTCACCGTTGAGCCCCTCACACCGTCGGGGGAGGTCTTGGCCGAGCGCCTGGCCGAACAGCTCGTCGACTTCGCCGCAGCCGACGGTGTCTACGAGTTTGCCGCGCCGGACGCGGCCACTGCTACCGACGAACGCGAACGCCTCACCGCGCCCTCGAGCGCCGAGGTTCTGCGCGCTCTGACCACTGGCGCGGGCTACCACGAGGGTGACTTCCCGTTCCTCGCTGGCGGAATCGCCTTTGATTACCTGGCTACCTTCGAGACACTCCCCGAGGTCCGCGAGGGAGCGAACACATACCCCGATTACCAGTTCGTCCTCGCCGAGACGCTGCTGCACATCGATCACAAAAACCAGACCGCTCACGTCGCCGGCATCCGCTTCGATGGAACCGAGCCGGAGCTCGACGAGCTCGTCAGCACCATTAACTCCGCCGACCCCACCGAACGCCCCGTGGCAACTGGGGATGGCACGCTCACCGTGGATGCCTCGATTGGGGACGAGGCGTTCCGGGTGGACGTCGATAAGCTCAAGGCCAACATCTACAACGGCGACATCTACCAGGTCGTGCCCGCACGGAGCTTCACCACTTCGTGCCCGGACGCGTTCGCCGCCTACCAGCAGTTGCGTGCGTCCAACCCCTCGCCGTACATGTTCTACCTGCGCGGCGTCGACCGCGCGGGCCAGCCCTACGAGCTGTTCGGAGCCTCGCCGGAGTCGAACCTGAAGTTCAACGCGGAGACGCGCCAGGTGGAGCTCTACCCGATCGCGGGCACGCGGCCGCGCGGACTTAACCCCGATGGCAGCGTCAACCACGAGCTCGATACCCGCATGGAGCTGCAGCTGCGCACCGATGCCAAGGAAGTTGCCGAGCACACGATGCTCGTCGATCTCGCCCGCAACGACATGGCGCGAGTGGCCGAGCCCGGTACGCGACGGGTCGCCGAGCTGCTGCAGGTTGACCACTATTCGCGCGTTATGCACCTGGTTTCCCGCGTCACCGCCCGTCTTGCCGAGGACCTTGATGCCCTCGACGCCTACCGCGCCTGCATGAACATGGGCACCCTCACCGGAGCGCCGAAGCTTCGGGCCACCGAGCTCATTCGTGAGCTTGAAGGACAGCGCCGCGGGTCCTATGGCGGTGCCGTCGGATACCTGACCGGCACCGGCGACATGGACACCTGCATTGTTATTCGCTCCGCTTTCGTCACCGCCGGCACAGCGGCGGTGCAGGCCGGTGCGGGAGTTGTGCGTGACTCCGACCCCCAGGCCGAGGCAGACGAGACGTTCCACAAGGCACACGCCGTTTTGGCCGCCATCGCCGCAGCCGCCGGCGCAACCTTGGAGGTGAACAAGTGATTGTCTTGCTCGATAACCAAGATTCCTTTGTCTACAACCTTGTCGACGCCTTCAGCGGGCACGAAACGGTGGTCTACCGCAACACGGTGCCCGCCCGCGAGATCATGGCGCTTGAACCCGACCTCATTGTGCTCTCCCCGGGGCCGGGCTACCCGCGCGATGCCGGCAGCATGATGGAACTTATCGACGAAGCCCAGGGGAAGGTGCCGATGCTCGGCATCTGCCTCGGGTTCCAAGCGCTCATCGAGCACCACGGGGGCCGAGTTGCGCCGTGTGGTCCGGTCCATGGGGCGTCGATAAGCATGCGTCTTGAGGGCCCCGGCCTGGATTCGCCGCTGTTCGCCGGGCTCGGCCCCGACGTACCGGTTGCGCGCTACCACTCGCTCGGCGCGCTCGATGTGCCCGCGGGCATGCATTCTTTGGCGCGCACGCCGACGCAGATCGGCGAGGTCATCATGGCCGCCGCTACTGACGACGCCATGTCGATCGGACTGCAGTTCCACCCCGAGTCCATTTTGTCGCCGGCCGGGCCGCTCATCCTTGAGCGCGCAGTCGAGCTTCTCACCACCCCGAACACCACCCCAAGCACCACCCCGAACACAGCAGAAAGGCGTATCAACGATGGCAAGTGACCAGGCCCTGGATATCCTCCGCCCCTTCCTGGACAATCCCGCACCGACCCTCGAGGAGGCCCTCGAGGCGTTTACCCCGCTGACGGTGGGCGACTACGACGACGTGCACATCGCCGCCCTGCTTGCCACGGTGCGCACCCGCGGCGAGACCTTCGCCGACATCGCTGGCGCTGCCCAGGCCTTCCTGCGCGCTGGCCGGCCGTTCCCGGTGACGGGGGAGGGGATCATGGACTCCGCTGGTACGGGTGGCGATGGCGCGAACACCATCAACATCACCACGGCGTCCTCCTTGACTGCAGCCGCCGGTGGGGTGAAAATGGTCAAATGCGGTAACCGCTCGGTGTCCTCGAAGTCCGGATCCGCGGACGTGCTCGAGGCTCTAAACATCCCGCTGGACCTCGACCCAGAGCGGGCCGTGCGCCAGTTCGAGTCGTCGAACTTCACGTTCCTCTTCGCGCCGGCTTACAACCCGGCCGTGGCCCACGTTCAGCCGGTGCGGCGTTCGCTTGGCGTTCCGACCCTGTTCAATACGCTCGGCCCACTGTTGAGTCCGGGACGACCGGAGTACCAAATCATGGGCATTGCAAATCCTGGGCTAGGCCAATTAATTGCTGAAACCATGCGCGAGCTGGGACGAGGCCGCGCTCTCGTGGTCCATGGTGCCGGTACCGACGAGATCGCTCTCCACGGCGAGACGCAGATCTGGGAGCTGCAGCGCGACGGCACGATCGAGCACTACACCATTACCCCGGAGGACCTGGGCCTGCCGCGCTACGACCTGTCCGAGCTCACCGGAGGAGATGCGGCAGAAAACGCGGCCGCAATCCGCGCCATCTTCGCGGGGAAGGCCCCGGACGCGCACCGCGACGCTGTCGCCGCCACCGCCGGTGTCATGTTCTACCTGTACGGCAAGGCCGCCTCGATGCGCGAGGGAGTGGAGCAGGCGCTGGAACTGCTCGCGGACGGGAGCGTCGAAAAGTGGCTCCGAACCCACGAGGAGGCGAACTATGGCGGGTAATTTGCCGACAGTTCTTGAGGGTATTGTCCAGTCTCGTTTTCGTCACATTGACGAAATAAAGGCGCGTATCTCCCACGTCGATCCGTCGGAGTTGCCGCGCTCCGAGCGCTCTCTCTATGACAACTTGGCCCGCCCCGGCGCCCAGTTCATCATGGAGTGCAAGTCCTCCTCGCCCTCGCTCGGTCTGATCCGCGCGCATTACGAACCGGGGGAGATCGCGAGTGTCTACTCGCGCTACGCCGCTGGCATCTCCGTTCTGTGCGAGCCGGAAAGGTTCGGCGGGGACTACGACCACCTCGCTACCGTCGCCGCCATCACGCACCTTCCCGTGCTGTGTAAAGACTTCATCGTCGACGAGGCGCAGATTCACGCCGCGCGCTATTTCGGCGCCGACGCAGTGCTGCTTATGCTGAGCGTGCTTGACGACGCCACCTATACCCACCTCTCCGCCGAAGCTGAACGTTTGGGTATGGACGTGCTCACGGAGGTTATCGACGAAGAGGAAGCCCAGCGCGCTGGTCGCCTCGGCGCGCGCATCTTTGGCGTAAACCACCGCAATCTCCACGACCTATCCATCGACCTGAGCCGCTCGAAGCACCTCGCGCCACTTGCGCCCGAAGGGGCAGTAGTCGTCTCCGAGTCGGGGATTCGCGACGCTGAGACCGTGCGCCGCCTCGGCGGGCACTCGGATGGTTTCCTCGTGGGGTCCCAGCTCACCGGGCAGCCGGACATTGACGCCGCAGCCCGTGAGCTCGTCTACGGGCCGAACAAGGTGTGCGGTCTGACCTCGTGGAGCACGGCTCAGGCGGCGCGGGCCGCGGGAGCGGTGTACGGCGGTCTCATCTTCGAGGAGGCCTCGCCGCGCAATGTTTCACGTGAAACATCGGCGGACATCATCTCCCACGAGCCGCACCTACGCTACGTCGCAGTGTCACGCCGCACCGAGGGCTACGCCGAGCTTCTCCAGCCCGGAATCGTCGCCGTCCAGGTCCACACCTCCTACCAGGGCTCCATCGAGGAAGAGATCTCGCTCGTCGAACGAGTCCGCAACCAGGTCGGCCCCGACATCGAAGTGTGGCGCGCAGTCGCCATGACCCTGCCCGAGGGCCCTCAGGTGGCCACGGCGTTGATGGGGAGCGTCGATAAGCTTGTGCTCGATGCCCATGACGGCGGCTCCGGAGCGACCTTCGACTGGGCCGAGGTGCCCGAAGAGATCAAAGCAATGTCGCTGCTCGCCGGCGGGATCGGACCCGATAACGTCGCCGCCGCGCTGGCGGTCGGGTGTTCGGGCGTGGACCTCAACTCCGGCGTCGAGTACCCACGCGACGCCGCGCAGTGGGCAGGCCACAAAGACGCCGGAGCACTCCAACGCACCTTCCGGACCATCAAGAGCTTCCACTACTAAGCGTCGAACCAGCTAACCAAAGGAACAAATATGACTGACTATTCGCACGGCGGACACACCCTCCTGCCGGCTTACTACGGGGACTTCGGTGGGCAGTTCGTTCCGGAATCTCTCCTGCCCGCACTCGACCAGCTGGAAAAGGCATTCGTTGAGGCCTGGGAGAACGAGGAATTCATGACCGAGTATCGCGCTCTGTTGCGCGATTACCTCGGCCGGCCGACGCCCGTGACCGAGTGCCGCAACCTCCCGCTAGGAGATTCGAAAGCGCGGATCTTCCTCAAGCGCGAGGACCTCGTCCACGGCGGTGCGCACAAGACCAACCAGGTGATCGGCCAGGCGCTTTTGGCCAAGCAGATGGGCAAGACCCGCATCATTGCGGAAACCGGCGCCGGCCAGCATGGCACCGCCACCGCGCTCGCATGTGCGCTGCTGGATCTCGACTGCGTCATCTACATGGGTGTGGAGGACATGGAGCGCCAGGAACCCAACGTCTACCGCATGCGCCTCATGGGCGCGAAGGTCGTCGGGGTCGATTCCGGTTCTGGCACCCTGAAGGACGCTGTCAACGAGGCTCTGCGGGATTGGACCGCCACGTTCCACGAGTCGCACTACCTGCTCGGTACCGCGGCGGGCCCGCACCCGTTCCCGAAAATTGTCAAGGAGTTTCACCGCGTCATCTCCACCGAGGCGCGCGCCCAGATGCTCGAGCGCACCGGGGCGCTGCCGGACGCCGTGGTCGCCTGCGTTGGCGGCGGCTCCAACGCAATCGGCATGTTCGCTGACTTCATCGACGACGAGGGCGTGGAACTCATCGGTGCCGAGCCCGGGGGAGAGGGCTTCGGTGTGGGCAAGCACGGCGCGGCCATTGCCGCAGGCACCATCGGCATCCTCCACGGCACCCGCACCTTCCTGATGCGCGATGCAGACGGCCAGGTCGAGGAGTCCTACTCCATCTCCGCCGGCCTGGACTACCCGGCCGTCGGTCCCGAGCACGCACACCTAGCGCAGACCGGTCGCGCCCAATACGTTCCCGTCTCAGACGAGGAGGCCCTGCGCGCCTTCCAGCTGCTGTCGAAGTACGAGGGCATCATCCCGGCGCTCGAATCCTCGCACGCGCTGGCGTACGCACTCAAGCGCGCCGCCGAGGCCACCGAGCCGGAGAACATTCTCGTTGCGCTGTCTGGCCGCGGCGACAAGGACGTCGCCCACGTGCGCGCGACGCTGGACAAGCACCCCGAGTGGGTCATCGACAAAACTCACGCGAACGACCGCACAAAGGAGAACTAACCATGTCGCGCTACGAAAAGACCTTCGCCGACCTCAAGGCTAAGGGCGAGGCCGCATTCGTCCCCTTCGTCATGCTGGGTGACCCGAACCCGAACGATGCGCTCGAGATCATCCGCACCATTGTCAACGCCGGCGCCGACGCCCTCGAACTCGGCGTGCCCTTCTCCGACCCGGTTGCCGACGGCCCCACCATCCAAAAGGCGCACATCCGCGCCCTCGATAGTGGCGCCACCGTCGATAAGGCCCTCGAGCAGCTCCGCACGATCCGCTCCGAGTTTCCCGACCTGCCGATTGGCATGCTCATCTACGCCAACGTCGGCTTCGTGCGCGGCATCGAGCGCTTCTACCGCGAGTTCGCCGAGGCGGGCGCCGACAGCATTTTGCTTCCCGACGTCCCCGTGCGCGAGGGCGAGCCGTTCAGCGCCGCAGCTATCGACGCCGGCATCGACCCCATCTACATCGCACCCGCCAAGGCCTCACCCCAGACCCTCGAGGGAGTGGCGGCCCAGTCGAAGGGCTACATTTACGCCATCTCCCGCGACGGCGTGACCGGCACCGAACGCGAGTCCTCCGTCGAGGGCCTGCGCGACGTGGTGGACAACGTGACCAGCTACGGCGGCGCCCCGGTGCTGCTCGGCTTCGGCATCTCCCAGCCGGACCACGTGCGCGCCGCGGTGGAGGCCGGCGCAGCCGGCGCGATCACCGGCTCTGCGATCACCTCGATCATCGAGCGCTACACCGACGGCGAGCACCCGAGCCCGGGACGCGTCACCGATATGGCGGCGCTGAAAGAGGCGCTCACCACATTCGTCTCTGACATGAAGGCGGCCACGCGCACAGGGTCTACACTCTAGCCATGACTTGCTCACGCCGCCTTTTCCTACTCGGTTCCGCAACCACGCTCGCCGGTGCGTTCCTCGTCGCCTGCGGCAAGCCTGCCCCGGAGGAGGTCGCCGCCACGGAGGTTCCCGTCGGCAGCGCCGTCATCCTGGACAAGGTCATCATTGCCCAGCCTGAGCCCGGCAAGTTCGTGGCCTACTCGGCAACGTGCCCTCATGAGTTCCAGAAGATCTCTGAGGTACACGACGAGGTCGTGCGCTGCCCGGCGCACGGTGCCACCTTCGCCGTCGCTGACGGTTCCGTCGTCAGTGGTCCGGTCGTGCGCGGCCTGCGCGAGATCGGGCTGACGCAGGAGGGCGATCGCCTCATCGCCACAGATACACAGGCTTAACGGCCTCGGCGCGCATCGCGGCTTCGTACACTAGCCGCATGCGCGTTCCTTCTTTTCTTAGAGATCCCCTCATTCAGGGCATCCTCGTCGCGACTGTTCTCGCGTTCGTCCTGCCCGCCCGCGGCGAATTCGCCGACGTGGTGGGCGTGGCCACGAAGATCGGCATCGCCCTGCTTTTCTTCCTCTATGGCGCTCGCTTATCCACGCGCGAGGCGCTCCGCGGCCTCACCCACTGGAGACTCCATCTGGTGATCCTCGGGTTCACCTTTGTCATCTACCCGCTCGTCGGCCTCGCGTTGCGCCCAGCGACACCCTTCATCTCCGAGCCGATGTACCAGGGCATCCTCTACGCCATGCTCGTGCCCTCGACGGTGCAGTCCTCCGTGGCGCTGACCGGCATCGCCCGCGGCAACATCTCCGGTTCGGTGGTAGCGGCGAGCCTGTCCAGCCTCGTCGGAGTGATCGCCACCCCGCTCCTGGTCATGCTGCTGATGGGCGCCGGCGGAGGAATCCACATCGACGGGGCAGTGTTTGGAAACGTCGCGCTGCAGCTACTCTTGCCGTTCCTGCTCGGCCAGATCGCCCACAACGCCGTCCCGCCTCTGCGCCGTGTCGCGGGTGCATCGGCGACCAAACACGTCGACCGCGGATCCATCTGGCTGGTCGTCTATTCCGCCTTCTCCCAGGGGATCGTCTCCGGAGTGTGGGCGCACGTGAGCCTGTGGGAGATCGTCTTCCTCGTCGTGTTGTCGGTCCTCCTCGTCTACGCCATGCTGTGGGTCACCAAGGCCATCTCACGGACCCTGCGGTTCTCCTACAAGGACCGGGTGGCCATCCAGATGTGTGGCACGCAGAAGTCGCTCGCTGCGGGCCTGCCCATGGCCAGTGTCATCTTCGGCGGGGCGGCCCTGGGCATCCTCATCGTGCCGTTGATGATTTACCACCTTATCCAGCTGATGATCTGCTCTGCAGTGGCGGCGCGCTACGCTCGTGAAGCAGAAAATACGAGTGAGTAAGGGGACGTTTCACGTGAAACATTTCGTTCAGATCCACTACGAAGTGCCCGACCTCGGGGGACAGCTGCTCAACATCGCAGAGCTGAAGGAGATCTCACCGACCCAGTGCACGATGGTTCGCATGATTGAGCTCGATCCGGCGGGCACCATCACGGGCGCCTACGCCAACGGCCGTGTCGTGGGCCAAGCGAACGAACCGACCGAGGTTGTCCCGCACCCCGACCAGTACGCGCAGTTCGAGGGCATCACCGCCACCATCCTCAGCGCCGAGGAGTTCAATGGTCTGTGGAGCGAGGCCCGCGTCAAGTTCCCCGAGCTCTAAAAGCACCTCACGCACAGGTACCGCCCCGCTCCACGTAGGAGACGGGGCGATTGCTGTATGCAAGCCGTAGCGCAGGCCTAGAAGGGGAGCTGAACCAGGCCCTGGTGCACAGCGATTCCGCCGCCGAGAATGGCGATGGCGAAAGCGGCGAGGACCATGTCGAGCGTGGCACCCACCTTGTACCCCTTCTGGGCGTCATTGCAGAACGAAGACAAGGCTGTCATGGCCGACATTTCCGCGAAGGTCTCAGTGATTTCGGAATCCGTGGGAATGCGATTCAGCACTTTAAAGGAGGAGGTGACCGAATCCTCGCCGGCCTGGTCGCGATCGCGTGCCTGTTCGATGTAGTCGGGTAGAAACGGGTCGGACAGAGAGTAGCAATTGCCACCCTTGGCTTCGCCCTCCTGCTGAATGGACGAATCGGTGGTCGAGCTTTGTGCCATGGCTGGCGCAGCGACGAGGGAGATGGCGGTGGTGGCTGCAACAGCAGCGGTGGCGAAGTGGCGCATGGAAACTCCTTGGGAAATCGAACTACGTAAGCAAAACTACAGCTAGGTTCAATAGACCGGCTCCGGGCCCGAACCAGGGCTAACGGGGTCGCGAATGACATTTGGGCAAACTCGACCCGTCGGAAAGCGCCCCGCGCCCCGAGGGGAGACGAGGCGCTGAAGGCGTTTGTGCCGAAGCTCTACCTTAGAACGTTAGAACGGAAGCTGGATCAGGCCCTGGTACACAGCGAAGCCGCCGCCGCCGAGAATAGCGAGAGCGATCGCAGCGAGGATCATGTCGAAGGTGGTGCCGCGCTTATATCCCTCGTTCGCATCGTTACGGTAGGAGGACTTCAATGCCTCATTCAGATCGGCGCTGTCCTTAGCGGTCCCCGAGCTGAGCTCGCCGGATGAGGTCATCGTGTCTTCGCCCCCGACCGCTTTAAATATGCGGGTAGTCAGAATGTAGTCGTCAAACTCAGCATCGGTCACATCGGAAGAGTTGTCGTGCTCATAACCATCCCAGATTTTGACAGAGCTTTGCGCCGTGGCAGGTACAGCGGCGAGGGACAGGGCGGTGGTGGCTGCAATAGCAGCGGTTGCGATACGACGCATGGAAACTCCTAAGAAAGATGGAAGATATAGACAAAAGTGGATCTAGCCTTAGTAAACCACTTTCAATCCTGCGAAACTGGGCTTTTGAAGTCCACTTTTTCCTAGGGAAGCGCCCCAGACAGCACAAAGCGCCCCACTCCACGAAGGAGACGGGGCGCTGAAGGCGTTAGTGCCGAAGCTCTACCTTAGAAGGGGAGCTGGACCAGGCCCTGCTGCACGGCGATGCCGCCGCCGATGACGGCGAGGGCGATGGTGGCGAGGATGATGTCGAGGGTGGTGCCCATTGCGTAGCCCTTCTCAGCGTCGTTCATGAAGGAGCTCAGCGCAGCGGCGGAAAGCTTGGCCTGGTCCGCCTCAGAAGAGTACTTGCTGGAGAGCTCGGTAGCGATCTTCACAGAGGAGGTCGGCTCCTTCGTCTCGGTCTGCGCCATAGCCGGTGCAGCGACGAGGGACAGGGCGGTGGTGGCTGCAACAGCAGCGGTAGCGATACGACGCATGAATACTCCTTGAGTAGATGAAAGATATGCACCAAACGTGTGGTGATGATCTAATTAAAACAGTTTGATACGTGAAATACCAGAAATGGGGTTCGCCTTTACCCAATCTTTATGCAGCGGGTGCACCGTCTTTACTCAGTTCGTTCTAAGCCGTAGTTCACTGCCTGTTAAAACGCGAGGTTGACCAACACCATGTAAAAGGCGGTGCCAGCAAGGATGGACAGGCCGGCGGAGCGTCGCCAAGCGTGCAATGCGAGCGTGAACGCGGCCGCAATAGCGCCCGCGGCGAGGCCCCCTGGTGCGCCCTGCGAATTCAATAAGGCGTAGACGACGAGCACCGTCATCACACCAACGGGCATGTGCCAGCCGAGGAACTCGATAAAGGGGCTGCCCTTAAGCACGCGGACAAAGGAGAAGGGCAGTGCGCGCAGGAGAACCGTCACCACACCGATCGGCAACAGCACCGCGGCGACGTGGGCGAGCTCCACTCCCTCCGGCAGGCACACCTACTTCACCTCCCAGCGCAGCGCGGCGTCGAGGCGCGGGCGGTGGTAGCGGGCGAGCATCACCCCGAAGTAGGCAAGTAGGGCAACCATGAGCATGTTGCCCGGGACGATGATGGTGGCCACGACGGCGAGCACCGCCGCCAGAATGACAGCAGAGGCGTCACGGGCGGACGCCAGCGCCTCGTAGGCCAGCACGATGAACAGGGCGGTGAGCGCGAACTCGACCCCCTGGATCGAATCCGGTACGGCGTGGCCGAGCAGCGCCCCCGCGATGCCCGGCAGCACCCACAGCGCCTGGCAGGCGGCCAAGATGGTCAGCACGCGGGCCCCGGAGCGTGGCCGGGTGGTCGAGGCGATGGCATAGCCTTCGTCGGTAAGCGAGTACGTCGCGTAGGCGCGGCCCAGCTTCGAGGAAATGAGGTCCCGGGGAAAGGTCAGGCCGTAGAAAATGTGCCGGAAGTTAACCATCAACCCGGTCACCGCCGCGGACAGCGGCCCCGTTGCGGAGAGCACCAAGCCAATGGCGAGGAACTCCATCGAGCCGGCGTAGATGATGAAGGAAAAGATCGGCGTCCACCACCACGCGAACCCGGCCTGCGTCATCAGCAGTCCAAACGCCATACCTAAGGGGATAAGGCCGAGGCCAACCACCCAGGTATCGCGCACACCGGCACGGATCTCCTCACGCGTGGAGCTCGCCATCAGTTGGCCTCGACATCGCGGGGAAAGGTGGCGAATAGTGGCAACGGCATGGGTTGGCGGCGCATGACATCACCCCACAGGTCGGCCGCGGCGGGGGCGACGACGTCGGAAGGCAGGGCGGGGGCGACAAACCAATCGCCGCGCGAGATTTCGTCGTCAAGCTGGCCCGCGTCCCACTGAGAGGTGCCCACGAAGATGCGCACGCCCTCGAGATGCTCGGCGATCTCGCTGGGGTTGGCGTTGAGGTCGAGGTGGACGAGGCGGTTGGCCAGGCGCGTGAACTGCGGGTGTTCGTCAATAACGACGCCGTTGGCGGTAACGCCAACAGCGACGCCGGCCTCGGGGCGAACAGGACCGCCCAGGTAAAACGCCTGCGGCGCGGCGACAAGCGGCGCCCACTCCGGCAACACGTTCTGCACAGCAGCCTCACTGCGGCGGTTGAGCACAATGCCGAAGGTGCCCTCGGAGGAGTGCTCGAGGACCAGCACGACCGTGCGGGCGAACTCCTCAGAAAGCATTCCCGGGGCGGCAACGAGCAGCGAGCCGGCCTCGGGCTCGGCACGCTCGAGGGCGTTGAACAGCCGGTCGGCGTAGAAATACTCAGGCATTTTCTTCCTCCCACCACTTCTTCAGCTCGGAGATAGCCTCCTCACGATCCAGCTCGCCGCGCTCTAAGCGCAACTCCTTCATGTACGACCACGCCTTGCCCACCTCGGGGCCGGGCGACAGGCCAAGGATCTGCATGATCTCGTTGCCGTCGAGATCCGGGCGCACGCGCGCCAAGTCTTCCTTTGCGGCGAGCTCCGCGATGCGCTCCTCCAAGTGGTCGTAGGTGCGCTGCAGGCGGCGGGCCTTCTTGGGGTTTCGGGTGGTGCAGTCGGCGCGCACCAACTTGTTCAGGCGCGGCAAAAGCTCGCCGGCATCGTTGACGTAGCGGCGCACCGCCGAGTCCGTCCACTGGCCCTCGCCGAAGCCGTGGAAGCGCATGTGCAGGTAGACGAGCTGGCCTACGTCCTCGATGACGTGCTTCGGGTACTTCAGCTTGCGCAGGCGCTTGCGAGTTAGTTTCGCGCCCACAACCTCGTGGTGGTGGAAGCTCACACCGCCGCCGTCTTTCACCGCGCGGGTGTCGGGCTTGCCGATGTCGTGCATCAGCGCCGCCCACCGCAGCTTCAGGTCGGGCCCGTCATCTTCTAACTCCGTGGCCTGGCGCAGCACCGTCAGGGAGTGACGGTAGACGTCCTTGTGCTGCATGTGTTCATCGGTTTCCAGCTGCAGGGCGGGCACCTCCGGCAGCACCACGGCGGCCAGGCCAGTGTTGACGAGGACAGCCATGCCCTCCCACGGGCGGGCGCCAAGCATGAGCTTGTCCAGTTCCGCCTGGACGCGCTCGACCGTAATGCGCTCGAGCTCGCCGGCCATGTCGCACATGGCGTCGAAGACACGATCCGCAAGCGAAAAGCCCAACTGGGAAACGAATCGCGCGGCGCGCAGCATGCGCAGCGGGTCGTCGCGGAAGGACACCTCCGGTGCCTGCGGGGTATCCAGGCGGCGGTTAAGGATGTCGTCCAGGCCGCCGACGGGGTCGTGGAAGCGGGGGGCGAGGGTGTCGTCGACAAGCGAAAGCTCAATAGCCATCGCATTGCAGGCAAAGTCGCGGCGCACGAGGTCGCCCTCGAGGGTGTCGCCGAACGTGACCTCGGGGTTGCGGGTCACGCCGTCGTAGATGTCAGAGCGGAAAGTGGTGATCTCAACCTGCTGGCCCTGGCGCACCGCAGAGACCGTGCCGAACTCGATGCCGGTGTCCCACGTCTTCTCGCCCCACTGGCCAAGGAGCTCCTGAATCACAGCCGGACGCGCCGACGTGGTGAAGTCGAGATCGTGGCCCAACTTACCCAGCATCGCGTCACGTACCGGGCCACCCACCAAGTACAGGGACTCACCCCTCTCCGCGAACAGCCGCGCGAGCGGAGTAAGAAGGCCAGAAAGCTTATCGACGCCTCCTTGCGCGCGCGCCAACAGCGCCTCCCGCGCGAGCGGGTCGGAGGGGTCCGGCACATCGAACAGCGGCTCGTAAATCTCAGGAGTTGTCACCCGACCCACGATACCCGCCGCGACATGGCGCTCCGGACGGTGCCGATAAGTACCACAATGCCGCGGCTGGAAGATACGATGATGCGGATGACTGACAACACTCGGCCCAGCTCGGGCGACTCCCAGGGGGCGCAGCACGACGGCCGCAGCCGGCGCCGCCGGCGCCGCCGTGGGTCACGCGCGAGCGGGAAGCCTGGTGCAACCCAGCCGAAGGCCGAGAACGGCAGCTCCTCCGACTCCGCAAGTGGTGCGGAGGGATCCGGAAAAAGCGCTGGTAAAGGTTCTGGTAAAGGCGCTGGAAAAGGCTCGCCCCGCGGGCGCCGTCGCGGCCGGGGCAGGGAGGGACGCGACGGACGGGATAACCGCGACAATCGCGACGCGCGCGACAGTAGAGATAATAAGGACAAGCCGAAGGGCTCTAGCGGCCGAGGACGTGGCCGGCCAGGGCGCGGGCGCCCCAACGCAAAGGGCGGTAACCGCCAGGCCACGCGCCACCGCCAGAACCCGCGCAACCCGCGGCACTCCGCGTACGCGGATTCGACGATGGAGACGCGCGACGAGACGTCGGCAGGCGGGCTCGTCGTCTCCGGCATGGCGGAAGCCGTCAACGACAACGGGCGCGTGGACCTGTCCCAGATCTACGTCGCGCTGATCGGTCGCCTCGATCGCCGCGGCCGACTGCTGTGGTCGATGCCGAAGGGCCACGTCGAGCCCGGTGAGCACCAGTGGCGCACCGCGGAGCGCGAGGTGTGGGAGGAAACCGGCATCCACGGCGAGGCCTTCGACACCCTCGGCGTGATCGACTACTGGTTCGTCTCCGACGGCGTGCGCATCCACAAGACCGTGCACCACAACCTGCTTCGCTTTGTCGACGGCATCCTCAACGACGACGACCCCGAAGTCACTGAGGTGACCTGGGTGCCCATGAGCGAGCTCATCGAGCGACTCGCCTACGCGGACGAGCGCAAACTGGCGCGCATCGCGTTTGACCGCATGCCCGAGCTGGCCAGAAAGGAAGCCGCCGCCGGAAGGTTCACACCGCGATGACCCGCGCCGTCGACAGGCTGCGGCGGGTAGGCAGGCGTGCCCTTTCCGCGGCCGCCGCTGTCGGTGTTGTCGGCACCGTAGGGGCCGTTGCGGGCGTTGGGGCTCCGGCTGCTCGGGCCCTGCCGATTCCGGTCAGCCCGACTGATCCTTCCGTCGCCCAACAATGGGCCAACCCCGCCATCCGTCAGGGGGAGGGCCAGCGCGCCCTGATCGAGCTGGTCAACGCGCCGTCCACCATCGCCGCACACGAACCGTTCACGGCCACGGTGCGCATCACCAACCGCTCCGACGAGCCACTCGAGGGTTTGAGCGTGACACCAAGGCGCGGGCCCGCGACTGGCTCGACATGGGACCAGCGCGCCGCCACGGTTGCCGATATCAGCGAATACGCAACACTCGGGCGCAACCGCGACGTAGAGCAACGCCTCGATCCCGGCGAGTCCGTCGAGGTCATGCTCCAGATCTCCGAAGACGAGATCCCCCTGCCCGGGTTGGCGACCTACCCGCTGATGTTCGTGCTCAGCGGCGACGGCACCGTGTACGACACCGAGCGCTTCCACCTCAGCATCCGCGGGGTCAGCGGCGGCCCGCGCCCCGGCCTCAGCGCGCTGTACCCGGTTACCGCGCCGATCGACATCGTGCCCGGAGAGACCGGCGCCGCGCCGCATACAGCGCCGCTGATCCTGACCTCGGAAAATCTCGCCGACCAGCTCGCCCCCGGCGGGCGGCTTGAATCCCTGGCGCGCATCTACGCCGAGGCCACCGCCGCCGACCCCAGTGTGGCCGCGGCGACCTGCCTCGCGCTCGATCCCGCGCTCGTGGACACCGTCGAGCGGATGGCCGGCGGATACACCGTCTCCTCCACACAGCCCGCGGTCGTGGAGGAGCCCAAACGTCTGCGCGACAGTTGGGGCTCGGCTAACGACGTCCACCTGGGCACCCCGGGGCGCGGCAGCGCCGACGCGCGCGCCTGGCTTGAGACCATCTCCCAGATCGCGGCCACCCAGTGCATCGTCGCGCTGCCCTGGGCAAACAGCGACGTCAACGCGGTAGCGCGCACGGGTGACCCGTGGCTGATGCGCGAAGCCGTCGAGCGCGGCCCCTTCACTCTCGAGCGGGTCCTGGGCACGACCGGCGTGCTCAACACAGTCATTCCCAGCACCGGATACATCGAGCCTGGCACGGCCCCGGCGCTGGGCTGGGCGGATCACAGCCGCTCCACCGTGAGGGAGCGGGGTATGCAAACCGCCTGGGACGAGGCGCACTCCGCCGTTCCCGCAGCAGGCGGGGGCCGCGTCGCGGGCACCGAGACCGCCACGCTGGACACGGCAATCGTCCCCGACAGCGCCACGGCGGCTGCGCCGGCGCCCGCCGTGCCGGTGCGCGCGCTAGTCGCCTCTTCCACGGTGCAGCACGACCCTGCAACCGGGCGCTTCTCCTGGATCGCCCCCGGCGTGATGGCCGTGCAGTACCAGGACTCGCTGACGTCCACGCTCGCCGCTGTCGGCCCGCACCCAGAGACGACCGGGCATTCGGCCGAGGCACAGCGCTACGTCGCGACCCGCGACTCCGCGCGGGCGCGCGCGATCAACGCCGCCTCCGCGATTCACCTCGCCGTGGGAACCGCGCGCGACGATGCGGTGGCAGACAATCCTGTGGCGAACGATGGGTTGTGGGACGATGCGGGGGAGGGGACCGGCATTCCGGCCGTCGAGCCGCAACCCGTGCTCGTCACCCCGCCCGCCTCATGGGACGCCGACTCCGCGGCCACGATCATGGAGGCGGTGCGCACCGAACTGCGCGACACCGCCCGACCGATGCCGCTTGAGGAGTACCTCACCGTCCCGGCAGCGGGGGAGGAGCCGGATGTTTCACGTGAAACATTGCCCGCCGCCCAGTCCACCGGGACGCTCGAGAACGACCCTTCCCGCTTCACCGACTCCGAGATCCTCACCGCATCGCAGCAGGCGCGCTTTGCCAACGACCTCACGGCGCTTCTGACGCCGGACCCCGCCATTGCACTGTCTCCCTACGGCTTCACCCTGCCCCTGCGCCGCGACCTCCTCATTGCGCTGAGCGCTACCCAGCGCCGCGCCATCGACTCCTACGACAACGCCGTCGGTGCGACCCGCGCGCGCCTCGCTGGAAGCCGCGACACCATGAACGACCTACGCGCCTCAATCGCGCTCATTCCGCCGGGCAACGTCTACACCCGCGCCTCGTCATCGTCGCCGCTGCTCATCGTGGCCAAGAATGGACTGCCGCTGCCCGTGGTGGCAAACATTCTCTACACCGGTCCCGATGGTGCGACCCTTCACTTGCCAACGAACCTGCGCATCCCCGCGCACGGCTCCGTCACCGCGCAGATGACTGCTGACCTGCCAGAGGACCGCCCTGCCGACCTCAAGCTTTTCCTCGCCTCCCGCCAGGGAGTCCCGATCTCGGAGCCGGTGGACATCTCCGTGCGCACCGTGGGAATGGCCACGCAGGGGCGCGTGATCCTGTCCTCCCTCGCCGCGGGGCTCGTTTTGCTGCTGTTATTCACCGCAGGCCGGCACCGCCGCGCGCGCTCGAAACCACCAGCTACAGCACCGCCGCCGGTACAGCCACCGACAAACCCACCGACAACCAAAGGTAGATGGAGACCCCACCGCAGTGACCTCTGACGAACAGCAACGCAGCTCCGCCGGACTCCGGCGGCGCATCGTCGAGCCCGCCCCGCCGGCCCCCGTGCCCGCACCGAGGGAAAAGAAGCCGACGCCGGAGGAGGCGGTTGGCCAGGACCGTTCCGCGCTAACGATCAGCCCCTCGGGTGAGGCACTAGCCACCGCGGCCGAGGCCGACTCCGCCGCCGTCGCAACGAGCAACGCGTCCGTCGTGCGCTCGACCGGGTCGATGGCGGTGGCGACGCTCATTTCACGCATCACCGGCTTCGTGCGCACGGTGCTCATCGGTGCCGCGCTCGGTGGCCCGGTGGCGTCTGCCTTCAACACTGCGAACACCCTGCCGAACCTGATTACCGAAATCGTGCTCGGCTCCGTGCTCACCGCCCTGGTGGTGCCGGTACTCGTCCGCGCAGAGAAGGAAGACGCCGACCACGGCGCGGCTTTCATCCGCCGCCTGTTCACTCTGACGCTGACGCTCATGACGGTGGTCACGCTTGTCGCCGTCGCCACCGCGCCGTGGTTGACGCGCCTCATGCTTGACGACGAAGGCCAGGTCAACCTCTTCCAATCAACCGCATTCGCCTACCTCCTGCTGCCACAGATCTTCTTCTACGGCATGTTCTCGCTGTTCATGGCGATTTTGAACACGAAGGAGCACTTCCGTCCGGGTGCGTGGGCGCCCGTGGCCAACAACATTGTCTCCATCGCGGTGCTTTTGGCCTACATGCTGGTTCCGGGCTCCCTCGACCCGGCAGCCCCAGAATCTGTAAACAACCCCCACGTCCTGCTGCTCGGACTGGGCACCACCCTCGGCGTGGTGGTGCAGTGCGCGATTATGATGCCGGCGCTGCGCAAGCTCGGCATTGACCTGCGCCCCCTGTGGGGCATCGACGACCGCCTCAAAGCCTTCGGCGGGATGGCGCTGGCGATCATCACCTACGTCGCGGTCAGCCAGCTCGGCTACATCGTCACCACCCGCATCGCCTCTTTGGCCGACAGCTCCGCGCCATTTATCTACCAGCAGCACTGGATGTTGCTGCAGGTGCCCTACGGCATCATCGGCGTGACCTTGTTGACGGCGATCATGCCGCGGCTGTCGCGCAATGCCGCCGACGGCGACCACCAAGCGGTCGTCCGTGACCTCACCATGGGCACCAAGCTGACGTTCATCGCCTTGATTCCGATGATCGTGTTCATGACTGCGCTCGGCCCCGACATCGGCCACGCGCTGTTCGCTTACGGCAACTTCGACCCCGAACTCGCCCGCACCCTCGGGTTGACGGTGAGCTTCTCGGCGTTCACGCTCATCCCGTACGCGCTTGTCATGCTCCACCTGCGCGTGTTCTATGCCCGCGAGGAAGCCTGGACCCCGACGTTCATCATCGCCGGCATCACCGCCACCAAGGTCGTCTTAAGCTACCTCGCTCCCTTCGTGGCAGACTCCACTCGTTCCGTGGTGGTTTTGCTGGGTGCCGCCAACGGCTTCGGTTTCATCGCCGGCGCGATAATCGGCATCTTCCTGCTCAAGCGCAAGCTGGGCACCCTCGAGGCGCGCTCAGTGCTGCGCACCTCCGCGTGGGCTCTCGCTGCCTCGTTCGTCGGCGTGGCCGTGACCTTCGCGCTGCGATGGTTGTTGCGCGACCTCCTCGGTATTGACCTCGCGGTCGGCGCCGGCCGGCTTTTGGGGCTGCCCTCTGTCGGATTCCTCATCGAGATCGCTGCGCTCGCTGTCCTCTTTCTCGCCGTCACCGGCCTCGTGCTGGGCCGCTCGCGCCTGCCGGAAGTCCAAAACCTCGGTCGTGCGCTGGCCCGTATCCCCGGCATGGGCAGGCTCATCCGCTACGACGAGGACAAGGCCATCGAGGTTGGCGAGGTCGACCCACGCGACCTGTCCCAGCAATTCCTTGCTGGTGACACGTTCAACGCCTCTCCCGTGCCGCCGCCGATGTCCGCCGGCGTGGTGCGCGGCCCGCGCCTCGTCCCGGGCGCCTCCGTCTCCGACGGCCGCTTCCGCCTCATCCGCGACCACGGAGCGAGCTCCGCCGCGCGCTTCTGGCAGGCCCGCGAGGTCTCCACCGGCCGCATGGTTGCTCTAACGTTCGTCGACACCACCGGCTCCGCCCCCATGGCGCCGGCCACCCCGCGCGAAGCCGCAATCAAGGCCGCAGGCATCACCCGCCGCACCCGCAAGCTCGCCGACCTGAACCACCCGGCCGTCGCCGACAACATCCAGGTCCTGTCGTACCGCTCCGGCGCGCTCGTCGTGGCCGACTGGATCCCCGGCACCACGCTGAAAAACGTTGCCGAGTCCGGCCAGACCCTCCACGCCGAGGCCGTCGCGCACGCGCTCGCACCGCTTGCCGACGCCATCGGGGCCGCCCACAGCGCCAACCTCCAACTCGGCCTGGACAACCGCAACCGCCTGCGCGTCTCCACCGACGGCATCGTCCGCGTCGCCTTCCCCGCGGTGCTTCCGGACGCATCCGCCGCCGAGGACGCCGGCGCGCTGTCGTCCGCGCTGTCGCTGTTGACCACCGACGTCAGCTCGGACGCGCTCAGCAGCGTGGCCGAGCGCACCCGCAAACTCGCCGAGAACGACGACACCGCGGACCCTGAGGACTTCCGTGCCGTCTCCCGCAGCCTCGAGGCCATCGGGCGCGGGGGAGAGGAAGCTGTCGCGGACCAAGGTGATGGCGCTGCGGATGAGGGGGGCGTCGATAAGCGTGGTACCGACGAGGCCGAGGAAGCCATTCGCCGCGACCTCAGCGCCGCCGTCGCCGCGGGCCGACGCTCCCCGGAGCCCGACCCGGAGGAGCTGCGCGGTGGATTCGGGCGGCGGGAGTACCGCGCAACCTCCGTGCTGCTCATCCTCTCGCTTGTCATCGGCGCCGTCGTCCTCATCGCCGCGCTGACCGCCTACCTCATCGGAGTGCTCAGCGGCGACGAAAAGGGCGCACCCGTCACCACGGACTCCGTGGAGCAGGGTGCCGAAGCCATCGAGACGTCCGTCGCGACGGGACCCGCCGTCATCCTCAAACCGCTGACCGCCACCCAGTTCCGCGCCACCACCGATGGGGCGCAACGCGCAGCCGACGGCGACCGCGCCACCACATGGTCCACTGGCGGGCTCGCGGAGATGAACCTCAAGCGCGCGGGGGAGGAGCCGTTCGTCCTCGAGCAGGTGCGCATCGACACCGCGAGCGGCGAAGCCCCGTTTGTGCTCTACGGCATCCCCGCCGGGACCGCCCCCACCGAGGAACTGGTGGGCCTGCCCCAGTACGGCTCCGGCACGCTCACCGAGGGACGGCAGCGCATCGACATCCCAGCAGACGAGGAGCTCGCGGGAGTCGTCGTCCGGATCAACGGCCCTGCCGAGGTCCGCGAGGTCACCCTCATCGGCCACCCGGTGTCTTAACCCGTGCGCTAGCCAGGTTCCCTGGAAGGGGGTGCACCAAAGTGTGCACGTATGCGCTGCGCCGAGGCGCTGGGTGACGGCACACTACGAGGTGTCAGTTGTTCGGGGGAGCCTACTGGGAACGAAAACGGGGTAAGCACAATGTCGGGGGGACACTCATCACACGCGGCCGTGGCAACGCGGACCGCGGCTCAGCGGCCGGGGGAGTACGGCCGAACAGACACACGCGAGGACGACGCGGACCGCGCGCTCGTCGCGGCGTACATGAGCGGAGACCCGCGGGCCTTCGCGACGATCGTGCAGCGCCACAAGACGCGCCTGACGTTTGTCGCCCGGCGGTACTCGCGCAACGAAAACGACGTGGAGGACATTCTTCAGGAGGCCTTGTTTAAGGCGTCGCGAAGCATGCACACCTACCGCAGCGAGTCCACGCTGTCGACGTGGCTGCACCGGTTGGTCATGAACACCGGTTTCGACCACGCGAAGGCGGCGCGCAAACGCAGCCGCGACGTCAGCATCGACGACACCGAGCGCATCTCCGCGGACGCCAACCCGGCGCTCGCGCACGATCCCACAACCCACCTCGACAGGTCGATTGTCATGCGCCAAGCCATCGACGCCCTGCCCGAGGCGCAGCGCCGGGCGCTATTGCTTATCGACGTCGCCGGGATGAGCGTCGAGCACGCCGCCGCCGAAATGGGGGTGCAGCCCGGCACCATCAAATCGCGTCGCGCCCGCGCTCGCGTGGCACTCGCTCAGGTGATGTCGTCACGCGACGCAGCCGGCGAAGAAGCCTAGCCGTACACCGCGTCACCAGCGGAGACGGCGCAGGCAGGGGGTGCAACGTACACTAACGGGGACATTGCACGCTTGCTTCGCCTTTTGGAGAGATGTACTCAGCATGACCAATCCCGGCTTCAACTTCGTCGTGCCCAAGCAGGAGACCGACCAGGCTCCCGCCGCCGCAGCCACCACCGACTCCGGCGAGGTGCACGACCTCATCATTGTCGGATCCGGACCCTCCGGCTACACCGCGGCGCTCTACGCCGCCCGCGCCGAGCTGCGCCCCATCGTTTTCGAGGGCTACGAGTTCGGCGGCGAGCTGATGAACACCACCGAGGTGGAGAACTACCCCGGTTTCCAGAACGGCATCATGGGCCCAGAGCTCATGATGGAGATGCGCGCCCAGGCCGAGAAGTTCGGCGCCGACCTGCGCCCCGAGCTCGTCGACAGCGTCGACTTCAGCGGAAAGACCAAAAAGGTCATCGTCGGCGACACCGTCTACTCTGCGCGCGCGGTCATCCTCGCCACCGGCGCCGCCCCGCGCCACCTCGGCGTGCCCGGAGAGACGGAGCTAACCGGACGCGGTGTGTCCACCTGCGCGACCTGCGACGGTTTCTTCTTCAAGGACCACCACATCGCCGTCGTCGGCGGCGGCGACTCCGCCATGGAGGAGGCCATCTTCCTCACCAAGTTCGGCTCCAAGGTCTCGCTCATTCACCGCTCCGATAACTTCCGGGCGTCGAAAGTCATGCTCGAGCGCGCCCGCGCGAACGAGAAGATCGAATTCCTCACCCACACCATCGTCGAGGAAGTGCTTTCCGACGAAGCGAAGGTCTCCGGCCTGAAAATCCGCAACGTCGAGACCAACACCGAGTCCGTCCTCGACGCCACCGCAATGTTCGTCGCCATCGGCCACGACCCGCGCTCCGGCTTCCTCGCCGACCAGGTCGCCACCGACGAGGAGGGCTACGTCACCGTCGCCGACCCGTCCACCCGCACCTCCGTCGAGGGCGTCTTCGCCTGCGGCGACCTGGTGGACAAGACCTACCGCCAGGCGATTACCGCAGCCGGTTCCGGCTGCCGCGCCGCCCTCGACGCCACCCACTACCTCGAAGCCCTCGGCCGCTAACCGGCCGCAACCAGGAGAAGACACCCCATGAGTGCACCTATCGATGTCACCCAGGCGACCTTCAAGTCCGAGGTCATCGACTCCGCCACCCCCGTGATCGTTGACTTCTGGGCGCAGTGGTGCGGTCCCTGCACAAAACTCTCGCCGATCCTCGACGAGGTCAGCGCGGAGTTGGGCGAGCGCGTGAAGGTGGTGAAAGTCGACGTTGACGCCGAGCGCACCCTCGCCGCCATGTTCCAGATCATGTCGATTCCCACGGTCTTGATCTTCAAAGACGGCCAGATGGTGGACCAGTTTGCGGGCCTCCAGCCGAAGCAGGACATCATCGCTCGCGTGGAGAATCTCCTCTAACGATGTCGCGCGGGTACGATTAAGTGCCGTAACAGCCGAACATAATTCACGACTCCCCGTCCAGGAAGGTACCCAGTGACAGAGATTTTCCGCGTGGGTGACTCGAGCGCCCGCGTCGCCGAAGTGCGGTCGACGCTTGCCCGTTTGGGCCGCCTCGACGGGTTCCAGGGAGACCTCAGCGACTGGAAGGGCCGCCAGTTTTCCCAGGAAGACACGTTCTTCGACGAGGAACTGGCCGAGGCGCTCAAGGCGTTCCAGCAGTCCCGCGGCATCCTGCCGTCCGGGGAGATCAACACCAGCACGCTGCGCGAGCTGCGCGAGGCGTCCTACGAGCTCGGCGCACGCGTCCTGTCGTACGAACCCAACCAGCTGATGGTGGGAGACGACATCCGCCAGCTGCAGAGCCAGCTGCAAGAGCTCGGCTTCTACCCGCACCGCGTCGACGGCGTGTTCGGCCCGCGCAGCCACGAGGCACTCGCGGCCTACCAGCTCAACTACGGCCTCCAGGACGACGGCGTGTGCGGGCCCGATACCCTGCACGCTCTTAGCCTGCTCGGGCGTCGCATCACCGGCGGTTCCGCCCAGGCGATCCGCGAGCGCGAGGAGGTCCGCGAGGCCGGCCCGCAGCTGGCAGGCAAGCGCGTGGTCATTGACCCCAGCCTGGGCGACGGCGAGACCGGCATGACCGTTCAGGGCCCCTACGGCGCCGTGACGGAAGAGGAGCTCCTCTGGGACCTCGCCCAGCGCATCGAGGGCCGCATGATCGCAGCCGGCGTGGAGACCATCCTGTCGCGCCCCCGCGGGGACAACCCCGACAATCAGACACGTGCGGAACTCGCCAACAGCTTCGACGCGGACCTGCTGATCTCGCTGCACCTCGACCACTACGCCAACGAGAAGGCCAACGGCGTGGCCACCTTCTACTTCGGCTCGGAGTCAGGCGCGTCCTCCATGACGGGCGAGACGCTTTCCGGCTTCATCCAGCGCGAGATTGTCGCCCGCACCAACCTGCGCAACTGTTTCAGCCACGGCCGCACCTGGGAGCTGCTGCGCATGACCAAGATGCCCTCCGTCGAGGTCGTCGCCGGTTACTTGACCAACGCGGGCGACGTGGAGATCATCACGGATCCGCACCAGCGCGACGCCATCGCCGAGGCCATCGTCGTGGCTGTCAAGCGCCTCTACCTGCTGGAACAGGACGACAAGCCGACTGGCACGTACACGTTCAGTGAGCTGCTGCGCCAGGAGGGCGCGCGGTAGTTCTCGTGCGCGGCGGTTGCTGTGCCCGCGTCAGGCCAGCGGTACCCCGGCGAGCAGTGATTCGACTTCCCGCGCGCTGAGCAGCTCGTGTGCCGGTGGCAGCTCTAAGCGCAAGCGCGGAATGACGTCGTGGTCGCGTACCACCATAAATCCCGCGGATTCGAGCAAGCTCACCTCGACCAACCCAATCTGCGGCGCGCTGCGCCGCAACGACGCGGCCGAATCGGAAGAGGCCGTGCCGTCGGGGCGCACCCCGAAGACCTCCAAAGCGTCGGCATCAGCACCGGTGGCGGCCATGATGGCCGAGTCCAGCAGGACGGACTCCCAACCGCGGTTGCGCGCGACGGTGTCGATGTGCAGGCTCGTGACCAGCCATGCGCCCACAGACACGGGGGCGGTGGGCATCCGCACGGCGCCCGGGGCGTGCTTGGCGGGGCAATAAAGCACCGTGGCGAGCGCGCCCCGCGTTGAGGCTGCCTCGGCGATACTGAAACCGACGGTATCCTGCTCCTCGGCGCGGGCCGCCAGCCACGCGCCCTTGTCCATCTCCGAGACGGTGTCCTGGAACGACGCGTTGAGGGGATCGACCTCCCAGAACACGCTCTTGGCGGTCAGGGGGTGCAGTCGGGCGAGGGTGCGCGCGTGCAGCGGGACAACCTGCGCCTGAGGTCCTGGCCCCGCCATTGTCGCTTGCTACTCCTCGCCTTGAATGAGCGACATGATGCGCTCGAAGTCGTCGCGGTCGCCGAACTCCACGACGATCTTGCCCTTACGCTTGCCCATCGTGACCGAGACGCGGGTGTCGAAGGCGTCGGCGAGGCGCTCAGCCGCGCGGTTGAGGAACTCCGGCTGGGGCTGGGGCTCGCGCTTGGGGCGCTCAGCCTCGCCGCCGCTGCGGTTGAGCAGAGTGACGGCTTCCTCCGTGGCGCGCACGCTCATGCCTTCGGCGACGACGCGGTCGGCGAGGGTGGTCTGGGCGTTGGCGGTGGCGTCGCCAAGCTTGATGCCCAAGATGGCACGCGCATGGCCCGCGGAGAGCACACCGGCGGCGACGCGGCGCTGAACAGCAACCGGCAGGGCCAGCAGGCGGATCGCGTTGGTGATCACCGGGCGGGAGCGGCCCAGCTTGTCGGCCAGCTGCTCCTGGGTCACGCCAAACTCGTTGAGCAGCTGCTGGTACGCGGCCGCCTCCTCGAGCGGATTGAGCTGGACGCGGTGGATGTTCTCCAAGAGCGCGTCCCGAAGCATGTCTTCGTCGCTGGTCTCGCGGACGATCGCCGGGATCTGCTTCAGGCCCGCCTTCGAGGCCGCGCGCCAGCGGCGCTCGCCCATGATGAGCTCAAAGCCATCGGAGATCTCGCGTACGACGATCGGCTGGAGTAGACCGAACTCGCGCACGGAGTGGACGAGTTCCTGCAGGTCATCCTCGTCGAAGACCTGGCGCGGCTGCTTCAGGTTCGGCTGGATTTGGCCGATCGGCAGCTCCTGGTAGCGCGCACCCATCGGCACCGGCTGGACGACCTTATCGGTCGAGGGCACAACCGTGGGGGCGCCGGGGATGGAGGGGGCACCGGGCACGCGCTTCGGCGCCCCGGCGGGCTTCTTCTTCCCGCCGTTGTCCTTCGCCGGTGCGGCATCCGCCTGTGCGTCGCGCGCGCCCTTTGAGCCGCCGATAATCATGTCCGCGGCGCCCTCGCCGAGCCGACCGGTCTTGCCGGTGGTGTCGGTGGCCTCCGGGTTGGAGGGGATCAGCGCCGCGAGCCCGCGGCCGAGGCCGCCTCTACGTTCCTGTGCCATAACTACTTCGTCTCCTCCTGCTGGGCGATGTCGGGCGCGTCTGCCGCGTCCGCAATGTCGCTGCCGTCGAGCTGGCGGGCGACCTCGGGGCTGACACCAATCGGGCCGGTCGTCTCATGCGGCTGGTAATCGCCGCGGGTGGCCAACTCCCGCGCGGCGTCGACGTAGGCAAGCGCACCGCGCGAGCCCGGGTCGTAGTCGATCACCGTCTGGCCGTAGCCCGGGGCTTCAGAGACCTTCACCGAACGCGGAATGACGTTGCGCAGCACGACCTGGCCGAACTGGTTGCGCACCTCGGAGGCGACCTCCTCGGACAACCGCGTGCGGGCATCGAACATGGTCAGCAGGATCGCCGAGATGTGCAGGTTGTGGTTCAGGTGCTCGCGGATCATGCCGATGTTGCCCAGCAGCTGCCCCACGCCCTCCAGCGCGTAGTACTCGCACTGGATGGGGATGAGGACCTCGTCCACAGCCGTCATCGCATTGATGGTCAACAGGCCCAGCGAGGGCGGGCAGTCGATGAAAACGTAGTCGAAACCGTGGCGCTCGAGGAAACCGCGGCGCAGCGCGTCGTGCAGGCGGTACTCGCGGCGCACCAGGCTGACCAGCTCGATCTCGGCGCCGGCCAGGTCGATTGTGGCCGGGATGCAGAACAGGTTCTCGTTGCCCGCGGCGGGCTGCATGGCGTCGATAGCCTCGGCCTCGCCGATGAGCACCTCGTAGCTCGAAATCGTGCCCGCGCGGTGCTCCGCGCCGAGCGCCGTGGAGGCGTTGCCCTGCGGGTCGAGGTCGACCACGAGGACCTTCATGCCCAGGCGCGACAAGGCGGCAGCCATGTTGACCGACGTGGTGGTCTTGCCCACCCCGCCCTTCTGGTTGGCGACGGTAATAACGCGCGCCACGTCCGGTTTCGGCAGTGGTTTCGCGCCGGCGCTCCACCGCGCGGCACGGTGCGCCGCCGCGGCGATCGGGGTCTCATTCCACTCGGAATTGTCGGCCACAAAGCCCTCCGTCATCTCGTTCATTGTCCGCATCACCCTGCCTTGTGCGGGACCTCACCAACTCTAGTGCCGGTCAGCGCTTGCGGGGAATCCTGATCACGGTCGTGGGCTCGGGAAGCAGCGCCGACCCGACCGTCAGGATCTCCGCCTTTCCGCCGCGGGCTTTCTTGATCTCGGCGGCGTCGCGCTCGAGCTCTTCACCCACGCTCGCCCCCTTCATGGCCACCATCGCGCCGCCGACCTTGACCAAAGGCAGCGACCAGCGGGCCAGCTTGCCCAACGGGGCGACGGCGCGGGAGGTCACGGCGTCGAACTGACCCTTCTTCTGCTCCTCGGCGCGCCCGCGCACAACCGTGACGTTGTCCAGCCCGAGCTCGGCGGTGACCTCGCCCAAGTACGTGGAGCGCTTCAGCAAAGGCTCAATCAGGGTGATCTCTAGGTCCGGGCGCGCAATCGCGAGCGGGATGCCCGGCAACCCGGCACCCGAGCCGATGTCCGCCAGGCGCAGGCCCTCGTCGAAGACCTCGGCGAGCACCGCGCAGTTAAGGATGTGGCGCGACCACAGCCGGTCGACCTCCTTCGGGCCGATGAACCCGCGAGTGAACGCGACCTCGGCCAGGGAGCTTTGGTAGGACTGAGCAAGCTCGAGGCGCTCGCCGAAAATCTCGGCGGCGGCCGCCGGGACCGGCTCGCGGGCCTCACCTGAGTCCTGTGGCAGGCCCTGTTTGATGTCCTGGGGTTCGTTAGACACGGCTGTGTGCTCCTTCGGAAACTTCTCGGTGCAGTTCGCGGTGCGGGCCGCACCTAGCGCCGCCCGTTCCATGTTTCCTCCGACTCTAGTAAACCCCTCGGACACGGCCCGAATGCCGGGACTTTGCGCAGCTAACCGGCCGTGAAACGCGAAAAACCGCGGCGGGGAATCGTTGTGATTCCCGGCCGCGGCCGTCGACAAGCAAGCTCTAAAAAGCCCTAGTTACCCTGCTTGCGCTGCTTCTTCGTGCGCTTGTCTACGCGACGGGCAGCGACCTGGGGTGCGCTCGCACGCTTAGCCTCGCGCTTGAGCTCCTCTTCGCGCTCCTCTTCCTCGTCCATTTTGTCGAAGACGATGCGGGTCTGGAAGAACGTCCACACGTTGTTGGCCAACATGTAGAACAGCAGGCCGACGTGCCACAGGGCGCCGGACGCCAAGATCATGACCGGGAAGACCCAGAGCATCATCTTGTTCATCATGGCCATCTGGGATTCCATCATCTGCGCGTTGTCACCCACCGGCGCGGAGACCTTGCCGGCGGCGCGGCGCGCGTTCTGGCGGTCGATGGACAGGCGCGCATTCAGGTGCGTGAACACGGCAGACACGACGACCAGCGGCAGACACACCGCGATGATGTTGGCGCGGGTGAAGTCGAGGCCCGTAAACGCGTTGAACGCATCTTCCGGCATGGACATGTACGCAGAAAGGGGAACGCCGAAGAAGTGGGCGTCCAGGAACGAGCGGACATCCTCCGGAGAGAAGATGTAGTTCGCGGTATTACGGTTTTCCTCCACCGTCATGCCGAGCTGGCCCGGGCCGGTGCCCGTGCGGTTGAAGGAGCGCAGCACGTGGAACAGGCCGAGGAACACCGGCATCTGCACAAGCGGAACGATGCACGAGGCCAGCGGGTTGGTGCCCGCCTCCTTGTACAACTTCTGGGTCTCCGCAGCCATCTTCTGCTGGTCGTTTTTGTACTTGGCGCGCAGCTCCTGAATCTTCGGCTGCATTTCCTGCATCCGGCGCATCGAGCGCATCTGGTTGACCATCGGCTTGACCAGCAGGACACGGATAGTAAACGTCAGGAAGACGATCGCGAGGATCCACGACAAACCGGAATCCGGCGAGAGGATATAACCGAAGACTTTGTGCCAGAACCACAGCACCGCCGAGATCGGCCAATAAACAAAATTCAGCACTTGGGGATCGTTGCTCCTAGTTGGTTACGGTTGGGCCGTTTCACAGCCACCGGCTTCGCCGCTTGTCGACGACGCCACACTTCCCGGGACAGGATCAAACCCACCCGGATGCCACGGCCCGCACTTACAGACCCGGGCAGTAGCGAGAAGACTGCCTTTCACCGCCCCGTGGCGCGCCACTGATTCGAGCGCATAGGCGCTGCACACAGGCATGAAACGGCACGTGCCTGCCATCTTAAAGGGTGAAAGATATTTTTGGTAAAGGCGCACCAGCCCGACCAGCGCTTTCGCCGCCGGCCCGCGGGCGGGCGGGATTTCCGCGCCGAGGACGTTGTAGTACGCCATTACTGCTCGCCGCGTGCGGCAGGCCGTGACTTCTTCTCTGCTTTCTCCCGCGCCTTATCCAGGGCGTAGCCAAGGTCACGGCGCAGGGTGTCACTCGTCGCGGTGGCAGCACCGGGCAGAGCGCGCACCACCACGTCGCATTCGCGGCCAAGCTTATCGACGCCCACCTCGCGACAGACATGCCGCAACTTACGCGACACCGCGTGGCGGGTCACGGCGTTGCCGACCTGTTTAGACACAACGAGCCCGAACCGGGGTCCGCCGCGCAGGGCGGAACCGGTTCGGGCTGCGAGGTGCACGACCAGAGTCTTCGTGCCGGCGCGGGTGCCGGTCCTTGTCACGCGGCGAAAATCCGCGGACGAACCCAGCTTGTGCGCTTTGGGGAGCACGGTTGGCTCTGGTTGGCGTCGAAAAGCGAGCGCGACTACGCGGTGAGCTTCGCGCGGCCCTTACGGCGACGTGCGGAAACGATGGCGCGGCCGGCGCGGGTGCGCATGCGGGTACGGAAGCCGTGCTTGCGAGCGCGACGACGGTTGTTCGGCTGGAAGGTCCGCTTAGACACGGGAGACTCCTTGAGTATTGCGACGGCCAGCGGCGCCGCGCATTGCTGCGCGGAGAGCCTCCCGGGGAACAGACCGTCCCGGTTGAAAGAACTTTTCCGAGATGCGGGTGCGCCGTGGCCCGGGTAGGCCGGTGGTGCGCCTCGCGTGCAACTCCTGCGCTGACTCGCCCGTACGGGCGGCCCGGTACACCGCGCTGGTGTTGCTCTCAAGCACATCATGTGCGTGGCGGCGCCATGGGCTCCGCTACGTGATGCAACAGACGAGCCAAGACTACGTGAAATTTCCGGCTCCGGCCAAATCGTTCGACCGGCGTGTCGCGGGGCGCGAAGTGGGTACCCCCGGAACTACACAACTGTGTTTTCTCCCAGCGTGTTGGGCGAAACGCCGACTCATGCTGGGTCGAGAGCCCGTGCGGCGGCGGGCGGCGGGCGGCGCGGGAGTTATCCACAGGGGAGACGGCGGGCGGCGCGTGGACACCACAGTCTGTGAGCGGGTACGAATGAAGAATCATCACACGATCACACAGTCGATCCCACACCGCTCTGTGGATAACCTTCTAGTTCGGGTTGAGAGTTTTGCGCGAACTGAGGGAAACCCGCAGTTAGGAGAGGTTTTTCGCCGGTGTTCGTTTTTCCACAGCCAGTGGCAGCGGCTGTGGATAGAACCCGGAGGAAAGGTTGTCCACACCTGTGGATAAAATGGTGGAATTCCAGGTAACCAGCCACAGAATGTGGTTCGGCAGTGTGGATGAATCGGTGGATCACACTCTGCCACCCCGAGCCACTCCGACTCGCGCGAGCGGTTCCGGCGCATGGCCTGATCATCCTTTGATCATGGTCACATCATGGACACATATCGACAATTGAGAACTGCAAGGAACTGACACGTGGCGGAACACAACCTCGAGGCGCTCTGGCGTGACATCGTCTCGGAACTGCTGACACTCTCCGAGCGCCCGAGCTCCACCATTCCGACGCTCACCCACCAGGAGCGCGCGTACCTGCAGCTGGTCAAGCCCGTCATGCTTGTCGACGGCTACGCGATCCTGTCCACCCCACACGCCGCCGCCAAGGCCGTCATCGAGGACAACCTCGGCGTGCATATCGCCGCCCTGCTGACCCACCGTCTCGGCCAGCCGTGCAGCCTCGCGGTGTCGGTCCAGCAGCCCGCGGCCGCCGAGCAGACCCCGCCGCCGGCTGGCGAGTTCGGCGGCGAGTTCTCCGCGCAGCCGGACAACCGGCGCGCCGCGGCCGACGAATGGTTCTCCACCCGAACCCCCCTGCGCCAGGAGCAGCCATCCATGCCCGGGGAGCAGATTCCGATGGGCTTGGACGAGCTCGCGCGGATCCACTCCCAGCAGCAGGCCGAGCGCGAGGAGCAGCGCCAGGCCACGGCCCACCCGACGGTGCCGCAGCCGCAGCGCATCCCGCGCGAGCGCCCGGCGCACGACCCGGAGCGCGAGACGTCGCTGAACCCGAAGTACACCTTTGAAAACTTCGTCATCGGCTCCTCCAACCGCTTCGCCAACGGCGCCGCCGTGGCGGTGGCAGAAAATCCGGCGCGCGCCTACAACCCGCTGTTCATCTGGGGTGGATCCGGCCTGGGCAAGACGCACCTCCTGCACGCCGCAGGCAACTACGCCCAGGTGCTGCAGCCGGGCCTGCGCATCAAGTACGTCTCCTCGGAAGAGTTCACGAACGACTACATCAACTCCGTGCGCGACGACCGCCAGGAGACGTTCAAGCGGCGCTACCGCAACCTCGACATCCTCATGGTCGACGACATCCAGTTCCTCGAGGGCAAGGAAGGAACCCAGGAGGAGTTCTTCCACACCTTCAACGCCCTGCACCAGGCGAACAAGCAGATCATTTTGTCGTCGGACCGTCCGCCGAAACAGCTGACCACGCTCGAAGACCGCCTACGTACCCGCTTCGAAGGCGGCCTGATCACCGACGTCCAGCCACCGGACCTGGAAACGCGCATCGCCATCTTGATGAAGAAGGCCGCCGCGGACGGCACCCACGTCGACCACGCGGTCCTGGAACTCATTGCCACGCAGTTCCAGTCCTCTATCCGCGAGCTTGAGGGCGCGCTGATCAGGGTCTCCGCCTACTCTTCGCTGATCAATGAGCCGATCACCCTCGAGGTGGCGCAGGTGGCGCTTCGCGACATCCTCCCGGACGAGGGCGACGTGAACATCAACGCCTCGACGATCAAGGACTCAGCCGCCGAGTACTTCGGGGTGACCAACGACCAGCTCACCGGCGCCGGCAAGACCCGCCAGGTCGCGCACGCCCGCCAGATCGCCATGTACCTGTGCCGCGAGCTCACCGAGCTGTCTCTGCCGAAGATCGGCGACGAGTTCGGCGGCAAGGACCACACGACCGTGATGTACGCCGAGCGCAAGATCCGCAAGGAAATGACAGAAAACCGCGGGACGTACGACGAGATCCAGGAACTGACGCAGATGATCAAGAACCGCGCCCGCATGCGCTAGCTGTACGTTTCCCACTCCGGGGCCGGCACCTTTACCCAGGTGGCGGCCCCGCTTTTCGTTGTGTGCTGGTTGTTCCACAGCTTTGTACACAGTTGTGTAATTCCACGGGTGTAATTCAATGATCCTCGACGCAGTATGCGCGGCGTCTCACATGGCGCCGCTGTGCGAAACTGCGTGATTCGTGGGGAAAAGCGGTGGAGAAAGCGGGACTGTGTGTGGATAAAATCGGGCGAGGAAAAGTTGTCCACAGAGAATCGGCGTTGTGCACACGAAGTCCACACGGAGAATCACATCTGTAATTTCCGCTCCGACCAAGGACAATGAGCCTCGATCCACAGAGTGCACAGGACTTACTGTTGTTACCCGTCTTTTACTTGTAATTCTTCCAAGAGAAAGAGAGCGTGTGAACAACTCGGCGCCCGCTCCTCGCCGCGGGCTCAGGCCCGGCGAGCGCCAGTGATGGGGCGAATGACAAAAAGCGGGGCGTGCGCCTAAGGTTGAGGGGAAATTACGTAATTCCGCGCGCCCGCGACCCGCGGTGCCAGCGCCACCGAATGCCAAGGAGCCGCTCGCCGCCATGGACGACAACCGCGTGTCATTCCGCGTTCACAAGGAAGACCTCTCCGACGCCGTCGCGTGGGTTGCCCGCAGCCTTCCCACGAAAAACACGCAGCCGATCCTGCGCGCCGTGGTCATCACCGTCGACGACGGCGGGCTCGAATTCGCGGGATTCGACTACGAAATCTCTTCGCGCGTGCGCATCGGCGCCGAGGTCGACCAGCCGGGACGCGTCGCCGTGGCCGGCAAGCTGCTGGCCGACATCGTATCGAACATGCCGAACAAGCCGGTCGAGGTCTCCACCGACGGATCGAAGATGCTGCTCCAGGGCGGCTCGGCCCGCTTCGAGCTGCCGCTCATGCCTCTCGACGACTACCCGCAGCTGCCCACCCTCCCCGAGGTCACCGGAACCTTGTCGCCCGCCGAGTTTGTCGGTGCCGTCACGCAGGTCGCCTCCGCGGCAGGCCGCGACGACACCTTGCCGATGCTCACCGGCATCCACATGGAGATCGACGGCTCCAACGTCCAGCTCACCGCAACCGACCGATTCCGCCTGGCACTGCGCACCATCTCCTGGCAGCCCGCGGCGGACAACGTCCAGGCCAAACTGCTCGTGCCGGCCAAGACGCTGCTGGACAACGCCCGCACCCTCGACACCCACATCGACGATCCGGTCGAGATCGCCGTGGGAAACTCCGAGAACATCGGCGGCGACGGCCTGTTCGGCCTGCACTCCGGAAACCGGGAAACCACGACCCGCATGCTCGACGCGGACTTCCCGAACATCCATCCGCTGCTGCCCAAGAGCCACACCTCCATGGCGAGCGTGACCATCGCTCCGCTGGTCGAGGCCATCCGCCGCGTCAGCCTGGTCGCCGACCGCAACGCACAGATCCGCATGCATTTCCGCGACGGCGAGGTCACGCTCTACGCCTCCGGAGCCGACTCCGGTGAGGCATCCGAGTCCGTACCCGCGCAGTTCTTCGGCGCCGACGAGCTCGTCATCGCCTTCAACTCCGGCTACCTCAAGGACGGCTTGGCCGTCATTCCGACGAACAACGTGGTGTTCGGCTTCACCGAGTCCTCGCGCCCGGCGATCATGATCCCGGAGCCGGAGACCCTGCCGGAGCCGCAGGCCGACGGCACCTTCCCGACCCCGGAGACGGAGTTCACCTACCTCCTCATGCCGGTCCGTCTGCCCGGTTAAGCAGGTGTAATTCCACGCCGTGTACCTTCGCGAACTCGACCTGCGCGACTTCCGTTCCTGGCCCGAACTCACCCTCGAGCTCGAGCCCGGGGTCACGGTGCTGTCGGGGCGCAACGGGCACGGCAAGACCAACGTCGTCGAGGCAGTGCACTACACGGCAACACTCGGCAGCCACCGCGTAGGCAACGACGGCCCGCTGATCCGGGCGGGAGCTTCCAACGCGCGCATCTCCGCCACGACGGTCAACGAGGGCCGAGCACTCACGACGCACCTGCTCATCTCATCGTCCGGAGCGAACCAGGCACAGATCAACCGCACGCGCCTGCGCTCCCCGCGCGAGCTTTTGGGCGTGCTGCGTACGGTGATGTTCTCCCCGGAAGACCTGCGCTTAGTTGTCGGCGAGCCCGGCGAGCGCCGCCGCTTCCTCGACGAGCTGTCCGCGCTGCGCACGCCGCGCCACGGCGGAGTCAAGGCGGATTACGACAAAGTACTGCGCCAGCGCAACGCGCTGCTGCGCGGCTCCGCCTACGACCTGCGCCGCGGCTACGACCACAGCGACGGCGCCTCGGCGCTCGGCACCCTCGACGCATGGGATTCCCGGCTTGCCACACTGGGAGCGCAGATCATCGCCGGTCGCTTGGCGCTTCTCGACGCCCTCTCCGACAACATCGTCGAAGCGTATTCCTCCGTAGCTCCCGAGTCACGGCCTGCGTCTGTGCGCTACAAATCGACCGTCGATAATGCGGTGCGCCAGCTCCTCGGGGACGAGACTCGCGACGTGAGTGTCTTCGAGGCCGCGATGCTGACTGAGCTCGGGCGCAGGCGCAAGGAGGAGATTGACAGAGGTGTCACGCTCGTCGGGCCGCACCGCGATGACCTAGTCCTCATGCTCGGCGACCAGCCGGCAAAGGGCTACGCCAGCCACGGGGAGACCTGGTCGTACGCGCTTTCGCTGCACCTGGCCGAGTACGCGCTACTCGCCTCCGAAGGCTCCGACCCGGTGCTGATCCTCGACGACGTGTTCGCGGAACTCGACGCCAAGCGCCGCGAGCGCCTCGTCGCTGTCGCCGAAAGCGCCGAACAGGTGCTCATCACCGCCGCGGTGGGCGACGACCTGCCCGCCAACCTCGACGACTCCGTCCAAGCCAGGTACCGCGTCGTCATGGAAGAGGGGGTGTCGCGGCTTGAGTGACCTGGTTGCAACGACGTTTGAGACGCTGCGCGCCACCGCGCGCCGGCGCGGGGGGCGACTGCCAGATCTCAGCCGCCAAGGCAGCGCGGTCATGCCGCGGCGCAACGCGGCGGTGTCGCTGGCGGGGCGTGGGGAAGGCGCTGGGGGCAAGGGGGCGTCGATAAGCGTGCCCGGCCTCGATCTCGAGGTCGAGGCCACCGCGCGCTGGCAGGGCCGGGGACGGCCGACCGGGCCGGACGGGCGCGCGCTGCGGCGCGGCTACCAGGTGAAAGGTTTCGGCTCGCTCGTGCGCACCGAGATCAAAAAGCGCGACTGGACTGAGAACATGGCCTACGGCTGGGTCATGGGCAACTGGGCCGGGCTTGTCGGCGAGAAGATCGCGCAACACACCCAGGTCGAGATGATCAAGGAGGGCGAGGTGTTCGTCTCCTGCGACCAAACCGCCTGGGCGACGCAGCTGAAGTACATGCAGTCGACCGTTTTGTCCGAGATTGCCAAGAAGGTGGGCCCGGATGTGATCACGAAGCTGCACGTCTACCCGCCAAAGACCAAGAGCTGGCGCTACGGACCGCTGCACGTGAAGGGCCGCGGGCCGCGCGACACGTACGGATAAACGCGGGGGAGCGGTCGCTGTGGGGGCGCTGCGGGATGGGTTGTGAAAACCGCCACACCCCCAAATTCGCGCGAGAAACGCCCTCTCGCTGGAGTTGCAAGTGTGCTGGACAAAAACAGCGGGGTGTAAGATGGGATGGGTTAAAGCCCATTGAAAGCCTTAGAGGAGAGTCCATCAACCGTGGCTACCAACGAACCGCATTATGATGCGTCATCGATCACCATTCTCGAGGGGCTCGAGGCCGTCCGTAAGCGACCCGGCATGTACATCGGTTCCACCGGTGTGCGCGGTCTCCACCACCTTGTGTGGGAGGTCGTGGACAATTCCGTGGACGAGGCCATGGCAGGCTACGCGGATCAGGTGGACGTGACGCTTCTGGCAGACGGCGGCGTCCAGGTCGTCGACAACGGCCGCGGCATTCCGGTCGAGATGCACCCCTCCGGCGCCCCGACCGTCCAGGTCGTTATGACCCAACTGCACGCCGGCGGCAAGTTCGACTCCGACTCCTACGCCGTCTCCGGTGGCCTGCACGGCGTGGGCATCTCCGTGGTCAACGCGCTGTCGACCCGCGTCGAGGCGGACATCAAGCGCGACGGAAAGCACTGGTACCAGAGCTTCAACCGCGCCATCCCGGAGGAGCTCGAAGAGGGCAACAACGCCCGCGGCACCGGAACCACCATCCGTTTCTGGCCCGACGCCGAAATCTTCGAGACCGTCGAGTTCGACTACAACACCATCGCGCGCCGCCTGCAGGAAATGGCCTTCCTAAACAAGGGCCTGACCATCACGCTTAAGGACGAGCGCGTCTCCGAAGAGGAGCTCGAGCTTGAGGCCATCGCCGAGGAAGGCGACACCGCCGAGCTTGTCGACGGCGACTCCTTCGACGACACCGTGATCACAGAGTCCGAGGCCGACACCACGGCCGAGGAAGTCGCCCCGGCGGTGAAGAAGAAGCGCGAGAAGAAGGTCACCTACCACTACCCGAACGGCCTGATCGACTACGTCGAGCATCTCAACCGCAACAAGACGGCGATCCACCCGACCGTGATCGGCTTCGAGTCCAAGGCCAAGGAGCACGAGGCCGAGGTGGCCATGCAGTGGAACGGCGGCTTCAAGGAGTCCGTCCACACCTTCGCCAACACGATCAACACCCACGAGGGCGGCTCCCACGAAGAGGGCTTCCGCGCCGCGCTGACCACGCTGATGAACCGCTACGCCCGCGACCACAAGCTGATCAAGGACAAGGACCCCAACCTCACCGGTGACGATTGCCGCGAGGGCATCTCCGCGGTCGTGTCCGTACGCGTGTCCGACCCGCAGTTCGAAGGCCAGACGAAGACCAAACTCGGCAACACCGAGATCAAGGGCTTCGTCCAGCGCGCCGTCAACGAGCACCTCGCCGACTGGTTCGACGCCAACCCGGCGGAAGCAAAGACGATTGTGAATAAGGCTGTCGCCTCGTCGCAGGCGCGACAGGCTGCCCGCAAGGCGCGCGACCTGGTCCGCCGCAAGTCCGCCAACGACATGGGCGGGCTGCCCGGAAAGCTTGCCGACTGCCGCTCCAAGGACCCGCAGAAGTCCGAGCTGTTCATCGTGGAGGGCGACTCCGCAGGCGGTTCCGCCAAACAGGGCCGCGACTCCATGTACCAGGCGATCCTTCCGCTGCGCGGCAAGATCCTCAACGTGGAGAAGGCGCGCATGGACCGCGTGCTGAAGAACGCCGAGGTCCAGGCCATCATTACCGCCCTGGGCACGGGTATCCACGACGAGTTCGACATCAGCAAGCTGCGCTACCACAAGATCGTGCTCATGGCCGACGCTGACGTCGACGGCCAGCACATCGCGACGCTGCTGCTCACGCTGCTGTTCCGCTTCATGCCGGAGCTCATCGAGCACGGCCACGTCTACCTGGCCAACCCGCCGTTGTACAAGCTCAAGTGGGCCAAGGGCGAGCCGGGCTACGCCTTCTCCGACGCTGAGCGCGACAAGGAGCTCGCCGAGGGCCTCGAGGCCGGGCGCAAGATCAACACCGACGACGGCATCCAGCGCTACAAGGGTCTCGGCGAGATGAACGCCGGCGAGCTGTGGGAGACCACCCTCGACCCCGAACACCGCATCCTGCGCCGCGTCGATCTCGAGGACGCGCAGTTGGCGGACGAGCTGTTCTCCATCCTCATGGGCGATGACGTCGCCGCCCGCCGCTCCTTCATCACCCGCAAGGCGAAGGACGTGCGCTTCCTCGACGTCTAACGACACCGAGGTGAGGTGTGGTTTCGGCGGTGCCCGCGGAGCGAGAAGGATGCTCCGCGGGCACCGCTGTTGTCGGAAGGGTGTCTTACTTGGGGCGCGCTACAATTCGGAAGAATGACGCTCCCCAACCCACATGATTCGGAATCGGTGGACATCCGGCTACCGGATGGTTCGACGAGCACGGTGCTGCTCTTCGGCGCTCGTGCTGAGGACACAGGGTCTGCCGGCGAGGCCAAGCCCCTCGTGGTCATCTGGCCCGGATTCGGCATGGGTGCGCGCTATTTCAAACCCATAGCGTCCTGGTTGGCCGAGCGCGGTTTTCCCACCGCCGTCGGCGAACTGCGCGGCCAGGGGTCGAGCACGGCCATCGCCAGCAGGACCAGCCAGTGGGGCTACCACACGATGGTCACGGAGGATTACCCGCTCACGATCGCTGCGGCCAAGAAGGCATTGGGTGTGAGCGAGGAATACCCGGTCATTCTGCTCACTCACTCGATGGGCGGCCAGGTCGGGGCACTGTTCCTGGGCAGCGAGGGTGCCCGCGCCGCGAACGTCATCGGCATGATGGGCGTGGGCTCGGGCAGCCCGTTCTGGAGGAGCTTTCGCGGGGCGTCGCGGGTACGCATCGGGGGCGGGTCCGCACTCATGGGCGCGATTAGCCGCGTAGTCGGGCACTGGCCCGCGGGCCGGCTCGACGTTGTCGGCTACGGCCGCCAGTCGGCGCTGCATGTGGGGGAGTGGGCGCGGCTGGCCAGGACGAACAAGCTCGACCACATTCAGGGCGCGGATTACCCGGCGGCGCTGGCGGGTGTCAGCGTTCCGGTTCTGCTCACGCGCTTCAATAACGATGAGGACTGTACCCTGGCGTCGGCAGAGGCGCTGGCGGCGCTGCTCAGTGGTGCCCCAGTCGAGGTCGAGGAGCTCGCGGGGGGTCTAGGCCACAATCGCTGGGCGCGTGAGCCCGAGACGGTGGGCCAGCGCTTTGTGAAGTTCTACGAGGAGAAACTCCGCGACTAACGGGCGGTGTCTAGCGGGCGTTGCGCTCGATGATGTCGCCGAGCTCCGGCAGGGTCGGCCCGATGATCGAACTCAGCTTGCCGCGCAGCGCCGAGTACACCTTCTGTATGGCTGCCGGGCCCTGGCCGGAGAGGCTGTCGCCGACGGCGAGGATACGGTCGCTCAGTTCAGTTTCACGGGAGGCGAGGAAGTTGCCGAAGCCTGCGGACTCGGCGGAGTTGTAGTCGTTCCAGAACGGAGTGAGTTCCTCGACCAGCTGGGGCAGGAATTTGTTGATGCCCTTCGACACCGCCTCGCCGTCAGCCTTCTTTGCCGCACCCACGGCAGATTTAAGGGCCATGCCGGTCAGACCGGACTGGTTGGCAACGGTCCGGTCGGCGAGCTGGGTCAGCTCCGCCACGACGGTGGGGCGGGTGGTGTCGGTCAACAGTGCGTTAAGGTCGCTCATTCCTCACAGCATACCGAGTCCCGGGTCGTTGAGGCCTGGGTTACGGAGGGCGCACCGGTTCACCAGAGGTGGTGCGGTGCAGCGCGCGGTGCCGGATCTTCGCCCCGGCGGAGGCGGCGTATCCTGCGGTTTCGTTCGTCCTTGGTGGACCACCATTGGCGGGGTGGTGCTCGACGCGCCCGGTGCGTCGGTTGATATCCACGAACCCCTTGTTGCGGAACCCGTCCCTGCTGTCGTTGTTGCATCTGTGGTGCTCGCGGCAGAGTCCCACCAGGTTGGTGATGTCGGTCAGCCCGCCGTCGCGCCACGCGATGACGTGGTGGGCCTCAAGTTCCATGCCAGGCTTGTCGCATCCGGCCCAGGCACAGACCCCTTGGGCGGCGAAGATGGCGAGCTTTTGCTCGACGGAGGCGAGCCGGGTCCGGCCCATGGACAGCGGGACACCGGTGACGGGGTCGAGTTCGAGGAGGAAGTCGGTGCCGGCCAGACCGAGGCGGATCAGGTCCGCCGCGTCGAGGTCGATGCCGGTGTCGGTGGGGAAGAGTGTGTCGCGGTCGGCGCAGGCAAGGTCGTCACTGGTGAGTGAGACGACGATGGAGGCCACTCCGCGTCGATTGTCCTGGCGGCCCTGTTCGTAGCTGCGAAGGATGGAGATGAGCTGGTCGAAGCCGCGCTGGGCCCGCGTGCGCTCGTCATCGGCGGCGTCTGCAGTGATGTTAGTGCCGGGCGCGTACCCGGGCTGAATGAGCGCTTTGAGCAGGGCGAGCTCGGCGCGGGGGATCTGGAGCACCACCCGTGCCAGCCCGTCCGCGTCCGGGCGGCCGAAGGAGATGGAGCGCTTCTTCCAGGCCGCGTAAGGATCCTTTTCGCCATCGTAGTTACGCCCGGCGAGGTTGGCGCGACGGACTGCGTCGGAAAGCCAGCGCCGCAGATCCTCTGGGCCGCGCGAGCGCGCCTCCCGCAGGGCTTGGGCGTGCAGCTCGTCGTAGCCCGGGCTTGCGTGCTCGTTGAGGTCGCGTAAAACCTGCTGGATGATCCGCTGCTTCTCCGCGTTGATCTCGCGGGCGCGACGGCGGGCCTCGGCCTTGGCTTTACGGGCCTCTTCGTTGCGCCGCGCCTCATCTTCCGCCCGGCGGAGGTGTTCAGCAGCTTCGGAATCGGGCTGCGTGGGTGCCGGCGGAACCTCGGGTTCGCCGAAGAGGTCCTTGCCGCGCTTGATGCGGGAGATGGCCTCACTGCGCGAGATGCCGAGGATGTCTGTGAGGTACTGGGTGGCGTGGTTGGCGCCGACATGGGAGCCGGCGCCGTCGCGGTCGGCGAGAAAAGCGAAGGAGGCGTCGATTGCCCCGAACTGGTCGAGTGCGCCGTAGAGGCGTTCCATGTCAGCGCGGACAGCGTCGAAGGCAAGGCCCTCGGGCTCGGCGAAGATGTCGGCGAGTTTGTGGGTTGCGGTCGTGATGGCGTCGATAAGCGATGCGAGCTGAGTAGTCATGGAACACCCCCTTTGTTCATGCCCTCACGCTACCCACCAACCCTGACATCCCCGAACAACTATTCGAACACATATGCGAAAAAACACCCCGGAGAAACGATCCGGGGTGCGGCTGAGCAGCGCTTTTTAGAGAGCGGATGCAGCGAGGGAGGAGCCCATGTTCAGCAGGGTGAAGCCGAGGCTGGTCGCGGTGCCAAGGATGAACCATGCGGTTCCGATCTTCATGACCTGCTCGGTCTCGAAGCGAGACAGCGGAGAGAAAGCCTGGCCGAAATCGACGATGGATGCGGGGATCTCGATGCGGGAGCTGGGCTCCGGGGCGACGATCTGAGCGTTCGCGGCGGGGGCGGCTGTCATCGCGAGAGCGGCAGCGGACGCAGCGACGATAAGGTTGCGGGTCTTCATGGGGACTCCTTAGGAAAGAGGGATGGTATTCCTCTTAAATTATATGGCTTTGC
>NZ_JAYWLR010000015.1:0-53974 GCF_040946405.1 Corynebacterium sp. LK2510
CTAGGCGATCCTCGTCGACGATGAGGATGCCCAAGCGCTAGCGCGGGAGAATGACGCTTCTCAGGTAGCGGGCACCAATCTCGTCAAAACAATGGGTCTGGGGTGATCGTCACTGCGGCCCGCATGTCCGAGGAGGTCATTGAGGCAGTTTCCGCGGATCCGGCCAACCCCGTCGACATGTCACCGCAACCTTATATGTTGGAGCTATGTCTGCGACCCAGTTGGAAAAGGCCCGCGAGATCCTCGGTAGCGCTCAGCACATCGAGGTGTTCACGGGTGCCGGCATGTCGGCGGACAGCGGCATCGCCACCTACCGCGACGCGGAGACCGGGGTGTGGGAGAATGTCGACCCTACGGCGATGGCGTCGATAGATGCGTGGGCGCGCCGGCCCGAGGAGATGTACGCCTGGTACCTGTGGCGCGCCAGCCTGGTCAACCGGGCGGAGCCAAACGCGGGCCACCGGGCGTTGGCGCTGTGGCAGCGCCGGGAGGATAAAAAGGTCACCATCACCACGCAGAACATCGACAACCTGCACGAGCGCGCCGGCTCGACCAACGTGGTACACCTGCACGGTTCCTTGTTCGAGTTCCGCTGCGCAATCTGCTCGCGGCCGTGGCGCGGTGAGGTCGATTTCCCCACCGAGCCCGTCGCGGAAATTACTCCGCCCGAGTGCCCGCTGTGCGGCAACCTGATCCGCCCGGGCGTGGTGTGGTTCGGCGAGGCGCTGCCGCACCGTGAGTGGGAAGAAGCGGAGGCGCGCATGGCGACGGCGGATGCCGTGGTGGTTGTGGGGACCTCGGGCGTCGTGTTCCCGGCGGCCGGGCTGCCGCTGATGGCACACGAGCTCGGCACCCCGATCGTGGAAGTGACCCCGCAGCGGACTGATCTGTCTTCCATTGCGGCCGCTGTTGTCGAGGACACCGCGGCAAATGCCCTGCCGAACATGCTTTTGTGACGATTCCGTACAAAGCGGTCTAGTTTGGCGCTAGAGTGTGTGCCATGTATTCACACGCAGCGTTTTCCCGACCGCAGACCCCCGCGGCGAAATGCATGCATGTGATGCGGTTGCGCGAGTTGACGTCGAGAAGCGAGCTCGTAGAGGCGACCGGGCTGTCGCAGCCCACCATCACCCGCGCGGTCGCCGCACTGACCGAGGCCGGCCTGGTCACCGAGCGCACCGACCTGGCGCAGCCGCAGGGCCGCGGCCGGCCGATCATCCCCCTCGGACTTGGCGAGCCGAACACGATCCACGCGGGCGTGTCCGTGGGCACGATGTCTACCTACGTCGCCCTGTTCGACCTGCGCGGGCGCTGCCTGAGCAGCGTCGACATCGACATTCCGGTCTCCGACCTCACCGAGGACGACTTCATCCAACACGTCATGGCCGGGCTGAACCGTCTCACCGCCGGGATCGGGCGCGGGCTGTCCACCATCGGCGTGACCACCTCCGGCACCGTGACCACCTCCGGCACGGTCTACGCCCCGAACCTCGGCTGGCGTGGAGTCGACATCGAAAAGCAGATGCGCGAGCAGTTCGGCGTGCCCGTGGTGGTCACCTCCGCCGCCTCCGCGATCGTGGGCAGCGAGGTCCAATCGCGCGACGACCTGGACACCCGGCGCGTGATGGCACTGTTCGCGGATGACTCCATCGGCTGCGCCATCGCCGACGGCACTACGGTGCGCCCGCTCGCCATCGACCGCGAGGACCTCACCACGCAGGGGCTTATCGACGCGCTCGCCTCACCCGGGGTGGGCACGCTTCACGACGCCGTCGCGACCGCCGCGCGCAACCCCCACACCCGCGAGGTCCTCAACGCCCGCGCCCATGACCTGGGGGTTCTCGCCGCGGAGCTGATCGCCTCGCACAGCCCAGACACTGTGGTGGTGGCCGGCTCGGCGTTTATTGACGACCCAGCCGCACCCGCCGTGTTCGCTCGCGCGGTGCGCTCGTTGCTTCCCGCGCAAACCCCTGCTCAAACTAAGGTCGAGCTGCGCATGATCCCGACCCACCGCGAGGTCGTGCGCGACATCGCCCGCGCGGTCGCCCTAGACCTCGTGCTGCGTGAGCCCCTCGCGGTGGCGTCGGCCTAGCTCAACGTAGGAGGCGGCGTGGGCGATGCGCTCGCTGCGCGTTTCCTCGTCGAGCTCCTTGCGTACCTTCGCCGGTACGCCCGCAGCAACGCTGAAGCGGGGAACCTCCTGGCCCTCCAACACGACGGCGCCGCCGCCGACGATGGAGCCCTCGCCGATACGGGAGCGCGACAGCACGGTCGCGCTCATGCCGATCAGGCAGGCGGATTCGATGTGGCAGCTGTGGATCATGGCCAGGTGGCCAACGGTGACATCGTCCTCGAGCACGGTCTGCCCGCCGGTGTCGACGTGGACGACGGCCCCGTCCTGGATGTTGGTGCGCGCGCCGATGCGGATGCTCCCGACGTCGCCACGGATGACGGCTCCGGGCCAGACGGTTACCTCGGGCCCGATCTCGACATCGCCGATGATGGTGGCCTCCGGCGCGATGTAGGCGCTGGGGTGGATGCGCGGCGCGGTTGACTCGAATGCGTAGATCATGTGTCGGTCCTCCCGTTGTGGTGCCGGTATGTGGGGTCTACTCTAGGCGCGCCGGTGTGACGTGGTAGGACACTGGACTACCCTGTCTATTCTCCTATCCGGGGGTGGATGGGGTTTCTCAAGCCCGTGCGCTGTAGTGTCCTAGTGGAAAGCATTATCAAGTAGACCGCTCGGTCTATCGTTCGATTGAGGAGTCAGCATGACCCTACCTAAGTGGGCAACCGGATTCGGCGCCCAAGTTATCGCCGGTCTCATCGTCGGCCTGATCCTGGGGCTCATCGCCCGCGGCGGCGACATCGAGTGGCTCTCCGCCACCCTTACCTGGATCGGTTCCACCTACGTGCAGCTGCTCAAACTGCTCGTCCCGCCGCTGGTCTTCGCCGCCGTGGTGACGTCTGTGGCCAACCTGCGCCAGGTGACCAACGCCGCGCGCCTGGCCGTCAACACGCTCATCTGGTTCGCGATCACCGCGTTCTTCTCCGTCGTCATCGGCATCCTCGTCGGCGTCGTCATGCAGCCCGGCGTCAACGCTAACGTCGACCAGTCCGCAGCCGCAGAGCCGTCCACCACCGGCTCCTGGATGGCGTTCCTCCAGTCCGTCGTGCCCGCCAACATCCTCGGCCTCAGCGCCGGCACCGGATCCGACGGCTCGGTCTCACTGTCCTTCAACGTCTTGCAGATCCTGGTCATCTCCCTGCTGTTCGGCATCGCGGCCGTCAAGGCTGGTCGCACGGCAGAACCGTTCATCGACTTCACCGCCTCGCTGCTCTCCGTCATCCAGGTCGTGCTGTGGTGGGTCATCCGCCTCGCCCCCATCGGTACCGCCGCGCTCATCGGCCGCGCCGTGGCCAATTACGGCTGGGAAGCACTCGGCTCGCTGGGCAAGTTCGTCGCCGCGATCTACATCGGCCTCGCCCTGGTCATCTTCGTGCTCTACCCGCTGGTGCTGATTGCCAACCGCATCTCCGTGCCCGGCTTCTTCCGCCGCGTCTGGCCGGTGACCACCCTCGGCTTCGCCACCCGCTCCTCCCTCGGCGTGCTGCCGGTCAACCAGCGCACCGTTGAGGAGTCCATGGGCGTGCCGCGCGAGTACGCCTCCTTTGCCATGCCGCTGGGCGCGACTACCAAGATGGACGGCTGCGCCTCGGTCTTCCCGGCGATCGCCGCCATCTTCGTCGCCCAGTTCTACGGCTTGCCGCTGAACATGACCGACTACATCCTTATCGTGCTGGTCTCCGTCCTCGGCTCCGCCGCCACCGCGGGCACCACGGGTGCGACCGTCATGCTCACCCTGACCCTGTCCACTCTCGGTCTGCCGCTGGCCGGCGTGGGTCTGCTCCTCGCCGTCGAGCCGATCGTGGATATGGGCCGCACCGCCGTCAACGTCACCGGCCAAGCGCTCGTCGCCGCCGTTGTGGCCAAGCGCGAGCGCATCATCGACGAGTCCGCGTGGGACGACACCCGCGAGGACACCCCGCACCGCGTGGCAGCGCTGTAAGCCTCCCGCTTACAGCTCGAGGGCGTCGAGCACCGCGTCGAGGGCGTCACCGACGCGGGTGCGCCACAGCGTCGTCGCCTTCGGGTCGCCGCGCCCCGGCCCGCCGTTGATCACAGCGACGGGCTTTTCCTGTTTGACGGCATCGAGCACGAACTTGTATCCACTCATCACCGCCAGCGAGGTTCCCACCGCAATCACGCTTGTCGACGCCCCCAGCCACCGATCCGCCTCAGCCCGGCGCTCCTTCGGCACCGCCTCGCCGAAATACACCACGTCGGGTTTCAGCCTCTCCCCGCCGCAGCGCACGCACTGGATCATGCGGAAGCGCGCCACATCCCCGGAGCGCAGCTCCACGTCACCGTCCGGGTTGATCATCGAACCCTGCACCTGCACCGATTCGAGGTACTCGGGGTTGGCGGCGGTGAGGCGGGCGTCGAAAAGCTCGCGCTTTTCCTCGAACCCGCAGTCCAGGCACACCACGTGCTCCATGTCGCCGTGCAGGGCTATGACCCGCTTCGACCCGGCCGCGGTGTGGAGCCCGTCGACGTTCTGGGTGATGATTCCCGTGACAAGGCCCGCGCGCTCCAACTCCGCGAGCGCAAAGTGCGCCCGGTTCGGCGCCGCGGCGCGCATGAAACGGATGCCAACAAACGCACGCGCCCAGTAACGCCGCACCTGCGCCGGTGAATGCGCGAACTCCTGGTACGTCATCGGGCGGCCCGTGGCCAGGCGCCCGCCCTTCGACCGGTAGTCCGGGATCCCCGACTCCGTGGACACCCCCGCGCCGGTGATCACCAGCACTTTCGGGTTCTTCAGCTGATCGACGACGTTGCGCAACGCCTCCGCCGGTTGCGTCGGAGTGGTCGTCTCCTCAACGACGCGCTGGATCGAGCGCACAGCGCTTTGGTGCGCCAGCGCGATCGCCGGGTTTGAGAAATCGGTTCTGTCCTCCATTGCTGGCGAGAGTAGTGCGTTGGCGGGTCGACTGGTCGCCTGCAGTGACAAATCTGTCCGGCTGGAAAATCTGACCTGGGGAAAGTGACAAATCTCGCGCCTGTGCGGCCACATTTGTCACTGGGTCGCGCTACCTGGGTCGCCCTACCTGAACGGCACCTCGCCGATGGTGCGCCGCAGCTTCCTAGTGCGCAGCCGCTGCGGGTTCTCCGCCAGGCGCTCCATCGCCCGCACCGCGCACATGACGTGCGCCTGCTTAGAGTTGGCGTAGAACGCCTGGGCCCCCGCCGGCAGCTTCGGCACGGCGTGTAGCGGCAGGTCAGACACCGCGAGCAGGGTGCCGTATGGAACCCGGTAGCGATACCCGTTGGCGGCGAGGGTGCACGATTCCATATCGACGGCCACGGCGGTGGACCCGCGGAGCCATTCCCACAGGTCACGCGGTGTCTTCCATTCCCAGTTGCGGTCGTCGGTGGACAGCACGGTGCCGGTGCGCATGAGATCGGACTCCGAACCGTAAATCTCCTCCACCGCTTTCTCCAGGGTGCGCTGGATCTCGGGGACGGCGGGGATGGGCGAGTCGGGGCGGATGTGGTTGTTCAGGACGTGGTCGTGGCGCTCGTAGGCGTTGCCGAGGATGAGATCGCCAATGCGCATGCGCCCGTCGAGGCCGGCGCAGTGGCCGATCATGATCCAGGCTTCGGGGCGCAGCACGGCGAGCGAGTCGGTGATAGTCTTGGCGTTGGAGGGCCCGACGCCGATGTTGATCATGGTGATGCCGTCGCCGTCGGGGGTGATGAGGTCGTAGCGCGGCATTTGGTAGCGCGAGGCGAGGTCGAGGTCCTCGATGGCGACGGTGTCAGAGACGGTTTCGCCGTTGGGCAGGCGCAGCGCGCTGTAACGAGACGCCTCGCGGGCGAGTTCGCGCAGGCCGAACTGGACGAACTCGGTGACGTGCATGGCGTAGTTGGTAAACAGGATGTACTTCTGCAGCGAGTCGACCTCGATGCCGGTGTAGTGCTCGAGGCGCGCGCACGCGAGGTCGAAGCGCTGCGGTGTGAAGTGCAGCAGGGGGCGCTCGGTGGCGTGGAAGGCGTCCCAGGAGCCGTCGACAATTGCGTCGTGGACGGTGTCGAGGGTGGGTCTGGGCACGGCGTCGGTGCGCGCGGCGCCGGCGTCGCTCGGGGCGGGGATGCCGCGGATGTACTCGGGCGGGATGCGCTCGTCGGAGTAGCCGACGGTGATAGTGGCATCGTAGTTGGAACACAGCGCGGCGAGTTGGGTACGCAGGTAGTCGGCCATCAGGTCGGGGCGCGACACCACTGCAGAGTAGGTGCCGGCCTCGTCGACGTAGCCGAAGGGCGCGGTGCGGTCGACGGGGCGCCAGGAGGTGATCTCCACGCTGATCTTCGGGTAGAGCACCCGGGCGTAGTCGGAGTGGTCGCCGGAAGCCATGGCCCTGCGCGCGAGGTCGCAGGAGGCGCGGTAGAGCTCAATGAGCTTGTCCACTGCCCGTTCAACATCCAGTCCTGTCGCTGCACCCTTCATACTCGCCCACCCTACTGATATCGGGCGCTGGCTAAGCTTGATCATCATGGGAATGAACGACGTGGCCCGGTGGGCCGAGCGAAGGATTCGGCGTGCGGGAGTGCGTCGTAAAGCGCAGGCCGGGTGGACCCCCAGCGTGACCGGGTTCACCGGCTACGGCTGCAGCAAAAAGGCGCGCGTGATCGGGCGCGTCCTCATGGAGGACCCCACCGCGCGCGAACCGGCGAACAACCTCGAGCGCGGCTACCGCCAATTCCTCACCACCCCGGTGCCGGACCTGCCCGTGACCGTCACCTTCGGCGATCGCACGGTGGAAACCCGCGCGAACGAGGAGGGCTACATCGAGGTCCTCATCGAGGGCCACGGTTGCGAGCCCGGGTGGCACGAAGCGCTTCTCGACGTCTCCCTCAGCACCGCCACCGCCACCGCACCCGTGCAGATCATCTCTGACGACGTCACCCACGGCGTCATCTCGGATATCGACGACACCATCATGGTGACCAACCTGCCGCGCGCCCTCCTCGCAGCCTGGAACTCCTGGGTGATCCGCTCCGCTAATCGACGCCCCGTCGAGGGCATGGCTCAGTTCCTCAATGAGGTGCGCGGCGCGGACGAGCCAGTGTTCTACCTCTCCACCGGCGCGTGGAACACCTACGAAACGCTGGCGGATTTCCAGCAGCGTCACGGCTTCCCGCGTGGCCCGATGCTGTTGACCGACTGGGGCCCGACCCAGACCGCCCTGTTCCGCAGCGGCCCCGAGCACAAGCGCGTCCAGCTGCGCAACCTAATGATCGACTTCCCCAACATCGCCTGGACGCTCGTCGGCGACGACGGCCAACACGACCCGATGATCTACTCCGACGTTGTATTCGAACACCCCAACCGGGTCGACCTGGTGGCGATCCGCGAGCTCACGCCGTCCGAACACATCCTCGCCCACGGCACCGCCACCACGATCGAGCAGCCCGGTGACTATCGGGAGGCGCCGTCAATCTTCGGCGCCGACGGCCACGAGCTGAGCAACAGGCTGGGGTCCTAGACTCCAGCGCTCCTAAAAGTCGCGTTCGTCGCCCCGGCGCCTACGCGCGAGGAACAAACCACCAACGACGAGTGCGAGGCCCATCAGCACGAGACCAATGACTCCCGCGCCTGTGCTTGCCAGCTCGCTGGCGCGCTCTCGGATCCTTGTGCCGGGGGCGTCCTTGTCAGGGGTGCTCCCCGGGGTCGGAGTAGGTGTCACGTGGCTGGAGGGAGTGGGCTTTGGCGTCGGGGGCGGTGCCGGCACCGTCGTCTCACTGGTGGGCGGCGTGGGCGGGGTAGACGGCGTGGGCGGGTCTGCCTTCGCGATGAGCTGGACGTTGTACTCCCATTGCTCACCCGATACGTCGCCGATGGGCAGGGTGAGCAAGAACGGCGCGCCGGACGCCCACGAGTAGCCGGGGGTCTCGGGAGGAGTTTCCACGACGTAGTAGAGGCCTATGGGCAGGCCCTCGAAGCGGGCGGCACCGGATGCGTCGGTGGTGGCGGAGTAAGTCGGGCCGGTGGTAGCAGCGCGAGCATCGGTGATCCCGATGCTGCGAGCCTTCTCCCACCCCTCGGCTGTGGTCAGGTCCACCCCACCCACGCGCTGCAGGGTGAAGGTGAACCCGGCGGGGCCACCGTCGGGAAGCGAGCCCGGGGCCGGCTCGTCGAAGGGGTTGCCGGTGGATTTGTGGATGATCAGGTTGACCGATCTGGTGGCGTCGAGCATCTCCACAGCCACGTTGCCGGTATTGCCCGTCACTGTGCGGGCATCGGCCACTGGTGCCACTGCGATGGCCGTTGCGAGCACGAGCGCAGCCAAACTAGTTGACCTCATTGCGTTCCTCCTTCGCCATACGGCGGATCCACCAGACCAGCGCCGCGATGATCACGGCCGCGACGACGAGGACTAGCCACATCCACCACTGCATGGTGAAGCCACCGGTGGACTCCATGATCTTCTCGTCCTCCGCGTCCATAGGCACCCGCTCCGCGTGGACGAGGAGGCGGTGGGTGTTGATGCCGTAGGGGGTACAGGTAATCAACGTGATCAGATCGCGGCCATCCTGCGCCTTCAGGGAATCGGTTTCATCAGGCAGTACCGTCTCGATGTCGTAGACCTGGTACTTCATCTTCTCACCGAAGGTGTTGATGTAGATCGCATCGCCCTTCTTCACATCGATGAGGTTGTCCCACAGCGTCGCGTTGGTGATGCCGGTGTGTCCTGTAATGACGGCGTGCATGCCCTCACCACCAACGGGCAGCGCGCTGCCGTAGAGGTGACCCAGGCCCTTTTGCAGAGTGGCTGCGTCCGTGCCGTGGTAGACCGGCAGCTTCGAATCGATTGACGGGATGGACAGCTGGCTCATCGCGTCCTGGCCCGACAGTTGCTGGAGGTAGTCCTGGTAGTCCTGATTGTCCTTGCTCACGCGGGCCAGCCAGGGGTCGAGGATGGGCCCGTCGGTGTGCTCTTGGTTGTACGCGTGGGCGTCGACAAGCGTGCGCTGAATGAGCTCAGGGCTGTTCGCCTTCTGCTCCTCCATGATCTGCTCGTACCGCTTCGCCACGCCATCCTGCACGTAGTTGTTCCACTGCGATGCCACCACGGGATAGAGCATGACTGCGAGGCCAATAAGGACCAGCAGCGCGGGCACCACGACGCGGCGCACGACGGATCGCTGCGCGGGCGCGGTGTGGTCTGTGCCTCGGGCGGGGCCGCTAGGCAGTGTGGTGGTCATGGTGTCTCCTGGGTACAGGTAGTGATTTCTTCAGTTGTGCCAAAAGTGCCGGGGGTACCTCCCCCGGGGAGGGAGGGGCTCGCTTATCGACGCCCCTCAGACCGACTCAGCGTCAAGCCCTAGGCCTGAGCGGAGTTGCGGCGTGCAGCGTAGACACCGCCGCCGATGATGCCCGCACCGAGCAGCAGCAGCAGGGTCACACCCATGCCACCGGTGGAGGGAAGCCTCGGCGTGGTGGACTGAGTGTTGGCCACATTCACGCTCTTCAGCGGAGCAACTTGAGCCTCTCGGGTGAGGTCTGCTCTGGAGAAGGTCACTGCAATCGGGTTAGTGAGAAGCTCGTAGCCGGTCGGAGCCTTGGTCTCAACGAGGCAGTAGTTGTCCAGGGTGGCGTCAGCGTTGTTGGCGAAATCGGTGACGTGCAGGCCATCGATGGTCAGGGTGCCGTCGTTGCCAGTCGTCCAGGTGCTGGTGCCGTCGACGGTAAGGGCATCTCCCTTGTCGCCTGCGGCGGTGCAGTTCGCGGTCTGGTACAGCTGGAACTCAGCGCCCTTCAGGGTGCGCGCTACGTCGCCCTCAGCGTGCTTGAGCACCTTCAGCTTGGCCAGGTACGTGGTGACCTCGTCCTCGTTGGTCCTGAACCCGTGCTCAACGCCACCCTCGCGGGTGAAACCGGTCGTCTGGGTCTCGTTGACGATCACGCCGTCGCCGCTCTCCCCAAGGGCAAGCAGGGTCGCGTCGAGCTCGACAACAACCTTCGCGCCCGGGTGAGCGGAGAGCTTGGACAGGCTGGTCTCGTTGACCGACACGGTCCTCTCGGTGCGGCCGTCCGCCATGGTGGAATCGTTTACCGTGTACTCGGATGCGGCGAGGGTCTCCAGTACGTTTGCCTCGTTGGCAGCATCTACGACCTTCACGGACTTCACCGTGACATCGCGCAGCTCCGTCGGGTTGAAACGGTCGTGGATCTGGTACTGGCCAAGGGTCTGGCCCTGCGGAACCGTCGGGACGGTGGACTTGATGGTGTAGTTGACGACATCCCCAACGTTGTCACCCTTGGTGCCCTCGGAGTCCACGACGGTCTTCTCGGTGCTCAGTGAGGTGTTCTTCGGGTAGACCACCGGGTTGTAGTTCCACTGGCCGTTGGAACCAGGCACGGTCATCGGGACGAAGACAATGAAGGCCGAGGCCGGGACCAGGTCTGGGTTGGCCGCGCTCGGCTGCTCTTCAACCAGGTAGGCACCGAGAGGCAGGTTCGCCTCAGTGACCGAGCCATCTGCCCCAGTCGTGGGGGTGCGGACGGTGGTGGTGTCCTGGTTTGCAGGCTGCTTTGCCTGCTCAGCAGTCATCTGCGACAACGCGGCAAAACCCTCGTTGGTAGTGATGTCACCTTTGAGCTTGGTGATCTTGAAGGTGATGCCGCCCAGCGGCTCACCCGGCGCGTTGGTGACCGGCTGGCCGGTGCCCTCGGAAAGCGTGCCCGTAGGGTTCAGGCGCTTGTTGATGGTGATCGAGCCCGACTGCGTGGCGTCGATGTTGGCCGCGCTCAAAGGGGCCTGCGCAAACGCGATGGGGGCGGTGCCTGCGGTGGTGGCGAGGGCGATTCCGACTGCGGCGCAGGCGGCAACGGTACGGGGTGCGACAGTGATTCGCATGTGAAACTCTCTTTCAAAACTGGTGCGCAACGAGGCGCTCGAAGTGTGGCCCGGGGTTCGGGTATGGGTGGGTGCCTTATCTGCAGGTATGCAGGGTCCGGCCGCAGTCTGGGCCAGCTCGGGACCAGCGGGATTGGGAACGAATAGTCATGGTCTTAGTAGCTCTTCCGACGCGCTGTCACTGCACCAAGCAGCATGAGGATGGTGGCGCCAAGCGCCCACGGCATGTAACCGAGCCCGCCGGTTCTTGGCAGGTCACCCTGCCTGAAGTCGGCGATGGTGATAAAGGCTTCGCTTGGCGACGCCTGAACCCCACTCGACCCTTCGACCACGCCGATCACGGCCGTGTTCTCCGCCGAGACCACCTGCGCGTTGCCATTGGCGCCGTTCGTAATGGTGAACTCAACACGCTGCGGGAGCAGGGAGTAACCCACAGGCGATTGCGTCTCAACAAGGAAGTACGTGGTGTCCTTCTTCAGCGAAGATGCCGAGTAGAAATTGCCGTTGGCAGGATCTGGAGCGGACATGTCCGCGACAACGTTGCCCTTTTCGTCTAGGACCGCGAACCTCGCCCCGGTCAGCGGGATGGTCCGATTGTCCGCTCCGACCTTACGAAGGAACAAGGTCACGGACTCATCTTCCACAATGGGGGCGCACCCGTCATCGGTCTCCTCGCCGCCTGTGAACGTGATCTTGGCCTCGTTGAATAGGCCTGCACCCGGCGTATTTTCCCTGCACTCCGCTGTTTCCATGCTCGACCCAGCCGCAGGCGGGGTGTAGTAGACGGTGATCTGGTACTTCTCCGTCGCTCCTGCCTTAATCTGCTTGTCGGTGGCCAACGTGTAGGGGCCGCCGCCGGACAGGTTGACCTCAGTGCCGTCTGGCCGGGTAACCTGCCCACCGGTAACGGTGACGAGGTTGCTGAACTGCGGAGTATCGGTCAGCGTGTAGGTGTTCGCGTTCTTAGTGTCAGGATTGGTCACGGTAATGGAGTACTGAATCTGGCGGGTGCCAGATGTCGGTCCGGGCTGCATCCCGTCGGCGCCATCAATGACACCGTCGCGGTTGACGTCCACAACATCCTTGACGATTCTCAGCGCACAGGCACCGTCCGAATCAGAATTCGACTCGAGGTTCGGATCCTTTTCGTTTCCGAAGACAGAAGCCGTGTTCTCGACGCACCTGGAGGTCGAAGCATCAAACTTGGCCGTCAGGCGCAGGGTCGCTTTCTGTCCGTTCTCCAGCGGACCATGCAAGGCGACGAGAGTGTTGCCGTTGGTCACGTTATTGGATACCCATCCGTTTGTGAGGAAGTCGAAGCGGACATCGCTGTACTTGTCAGACGGCACCAAGTCAGTGACGCTGAATCCGGACGAACCACACGGGCCGAGGTTCGAGACGGTGATCTCCCAGGTGGCCTGACCGTTTTCCATCGAAACGAGCTTCTTCTCGATCGCCAGGTTTGCATCTCCTACGACCAACGCATTAGACGCGGCGTCATTTGACTGTGACGTCGGTGCCGGCGCCACCGATACCAGGCGAGCCCGGAAGCTTGTAGCCGTCGAGTCATACACCTCGATCTGGTAGGACAGGTTGGTACCGTTACGCCCGAAACCAAGATTGCCGTTCGGGTATGTCCAGGCAGTACCGTAGATTGCGCTGTTCATTACGTTTCCCAGCGGATCCCGCACACCAGACATATCAAATTCAGTAACCCTGCCGGTGGCGATTTCGATTCGCTCGAGGATGGTCGAGCTGTTGCGCATTCCGTAGATGTAACCGTCGGAACTATCGCCGAAGAACGAGTAGTCGTTCGATTGCAAGTTCGCAGTAATACTAGTCGCCCTCAACTGGGTCGCCGTCGGCCTCGTACCGATGCCGTTGAGATTCAGTACGTACTGGTCTTTTGTGCCGGACTTCGAGGAGTTTGAGAAAATGAAATCCCCAGTAGCAGTAATCACGCCGGAGGTGATTCCGCCCCACAGGTCATTCGGCCACCGGCCGGGAGATTGCCGTTGGATGTTGCCGATAAGGCCAAGGTCCGTCACTGACCCGTTCTCGGGCGAGACGCGGAGCAGGTGCCCCGCTGGGTAGTTTCGGTCTTCATCGTAGGTAGGCGTCCCAGTTTGCGCGGAGCGCGGGGTCTTAAGGCGTCCCTGGCTGATTGCGTAGAGGTACCCGTCGTTGGGGTTGTACGCCAAAGCATTGTAGACCCAGTTCGCGGCGGCACCCACCTTTTCAAACGTGGTGTTTCCGTAGACCTGGCGGTAGAGCTGGGTCGTGTTGCGGTCGTTGAATGTGCTCGAAGGGTTGGTGTGCGCTGACACGCCGACCCACACAGTTCCGCCGGATGTAGTGCATACCCCGTTATTAGGGTCAGTAATGGGATCGGAACCACCAGGCTCGGTGGGCTCGTTCACTCCGGTGGAAGAGCCATTAACGGTGAGCGTCGCTGTTTCCGGTCTCGGGTTTGTCGGCGCCTTTCCCCATGTGTACGTCATCGTCACAGGAGTGTGTGCGGGGACCTCCAAATTCACGGGATTGAGTTTGAGATCTCGGAAAATAAAGTCGACGCCCTTAGGTATCGTCGGGAAACCATAGCTGTTGTGCGGAATCACGACATCGAGGTACATAACGGTTGTTCCACCGTCCAAGATCGGATAGCGGTTTCCCACCAACTCTGGATTAGATCCCCCATATAGCCTAGTAGGGGTACCTGTTTGAGCCGTATCGATAATTCCATCGATCTTGAGCGAGAAGTTCCTCGCCGCCATAGTGATCGACTGCGTACTATCGCCCGTGTAGCGATAGGAGAGCTTCGAAATCGACGCGCCGGTCTCGCCTCCCAGTGCAAATCTTTCGGTCCAGGCGTTCTTGTTCGTGGTCAATGTGTGCGTGCTCGTTGCTAGAGGACCTGGATTGTTTGCCCACGGCGAGCTGTAGATCGGAGCGGTGGCCGCGAGGGGCGCCATGAGGGAGAACGGCATGACGGCGCGTTCAAGCATGCCTAGCGGTGTTTCCTCGGAGTCGTTATCGGACTCGCGGATCGACTCCTCCGGCACAACGGAGTCTGCGGTCTCCTCGTCGGCACCCTTGGAGTCGACAGCGTCATCCTGGGCCTCAGTTGCGTCCTTGTAGAACCCGTACACCTCGTAGTCATAGCGGGAGTAGTCTTCCGCGATGTCGTCGTTGAAGTGCACCTCGACGGTGCTCCCGCTGTTGAGAGCCATCTCCTGGCCGCCAGTTTCCGAGTCCGCGAGCACGACGCTCAGGGACTGGCCACCGTCACACTCAATACACTGGCGGACTCCCGCGCCGGAGGTGGCGCCGTCGCGAACCACTGCCCACCAGCCGTTGAACTCGGCGAGGCCGAATGCTGAGATTTCGACGCGCGTGATCACAAGCTGCTGGCCCGGCTGCGGATCTAGAGCGGTGAAAGAGACCGTCTGCTCGACGGGGCCGATGAGCCTGTTCTCGGTAGTGTCCTCGTAATCAATCCCTTCCGTGAGCTGTTGCTCTGCGGGGGTTGCCGCGTTGACTTCGGGCTCGCCTTGAACAAAGACGACAAGAGTCGCGATGAGGACGGCAAGGACGAGCAAGAGCGCTCGCCCCGTCCGAGACAGGGTCGACGCTGCACGCGATGTGCTCACGAGGTGGTGCACAGGGGACCTTTCCGCGTCCTTTTGCGAAGACGCCAAACCATTTCTGCGCGCCCCCACAAAAGGGCGAACAAGGGCCAAAAGCTTGGAGTTCCAGAGGATTCTTTTGGAGGATCGCGGGGAACAGACCTGGCTAGCCAGTCTCGCCCTTCATCAATCCGCACCCGTCTGAAGAGTGCCTAAGAAATTCCTTGACTCAATATTCGTATCACCTGGTATCGCAGTACTTCTAGGCACTGAAACCCGCCCCCCCCCCCCCCCGCCTTTACTAGTCACCTGGCAGGTTTGAGGCAATTTTCCCAGGTAAACCACATGAGAAGGCCATGAAACGCATAAGTGTTCAGCTTATTGATAAATACCCCCAGTAACCGCGCTGGGCTGGGCTGGCTTGGGCTGACCACGCTCTCGCTAGCCTAACCGCAGTCGTTGGGTGCACTTACTCGGAAGGTTGTAAACGGTGTGAGCGAAGCACGGAAGAGCCTTCAGTAGTGGAGTAGGTGATGACACCACCACCGATTCTTCCCCCTCAATCGAGGCCACCACCCGAGAATCCCCCACTATCTACCGCCATAGTCCGGACTTGTCCCCGACAAGCCCCTTGCCCCGAGTTCGTGGGTCGTCCAGTGCTGCTACCTCGTGCAGAAGCTTGCTGATCCTCTTCTGCATAGGTCATTCCAATTTCCGAAAGGCCTTTGCGGCACGAGGCGTGAACTCAATCGTCCAAACCGGGCTCAGCCTCTAGGTCCGCTAGCGAAATAGTCTCCAGCTTTCCCTGACGGGCAGCTTCCGCCTCCGCTTCGAGCACGTCAACGTATTCCATGCGCCCCAATCTGCGCATCCAAGGGTTCCCGAGTTCAGGAACTGCCTAGGCAGGGATTGTTAACGCTCCAGCCACTCCGAGCGGAACAGGCCGTGGCGCGAGCACGCGGCCTCCCACCCGAACGGATTGATCTTCACCACCATGCGGCGCCCGCACAGCGGGCAGATGCGCGGGGCGTCGAAGCGGCGGTCCGCGCGGGTGGCGAAGGTCGCTTCGCCGGCGAGGATGGCGTCGGCAAGCGCGGTGCTATCCGGGATCCTCACGGCTAGATGTTCTTGATTGCCCGCTCGATGGGGCGGGCGTCCTCGGCCACCGGGGTGAGGCCGAGGTTGCGGCCCGGCGCGATGCGGTCGACCAGGTCGCGGTCCTGCTCCATGGGACGGCCGAGGGTGGTCAGGTAGTTGCCGCCGATGATGGCGTTGGCGCCGCCAAGTAGGCCGGCTTCGGTGCCGTCGTCCCCAAGCACGAGCTCCGTGCCGCCCGCGAAGCGCAGCTGGACAGTGGGCATGGCCAGGCGGAACGCAGCGACCGCGCGCAGCGCGTCACTCTGCGGGACCGGCGGGCTGCCGGCGAACGGGGTGCCGGGGCGCGGGTCGAGGAAGTTCATCGGGACCTCGCACGGCTCCACCTCGGCGAGCTGGACCGCGAACTCGGCGCGCTGCTCAAGCGTCTCGCCGAGGCCAATGATGCCACCGCAGCAGGTCTCCATGCCCTCGGCGCGCACGTAGTCAAGGGTGTTCTTGCGCTCCTCCCAGGTGTGGGTGGTGACCACGTTGGGGAAGAACGAGCGGGCCGTCTCGAAGTTGTGGTTGTAGCGGCTGATGCCCATCTCGCGCAGCTGACGTGCCTGGTCGCGGGTGAGGATGCCCAGAGACGCGGACAGGGAGATCTCCACCTCCTCGTTGATGGCGGTGACGGCCTCGCGCACCTGGTCGAGGAGGTTCTGGGTCGGGCCCTTCACGGCGGCGACGATGCAGAACTCAGTCGCGCCCATTTTCCTGGTCTGCTTCGCGGCCTCGACCAGCTCAGCGATGTCGAGGGTCACGGCGCGCACCGGAGACTCGAACAGCGCGGACTGGGAACAGAAGTGGCAGTCCTCCGGGCAGCCGCCTGTCTTCAGAGAGATGATGCCTTCCATGCTCACTTCCACGCCGCAGTGGCGGACGCGCACCTCGTGGGCAAGTTCGAGCAGTTCTTCAAGGTGCTCGTCGGGAAGCGTGAGCACCTCGAGCAGCTCCTGCTGGTTGAGGCCTTCGCCGTTTTCGAGGACTTTCTCGCGGGCGATTTCTAGAATGGGGGCAGTCATCATTGAACTCCGTTCAGTTTGGGTGCGATCACTATATCGCACTTCTTGAACGGTGTTCATCAAATGGGGGGGTTGTGGCGATTCTGGCGGGCCTTATGGGCGCATCGCAGTGACAAATGTTGTCGGTCAGGAAATCTGACCTGGGGAAAGTGACAAATGTCGCGCCGCCGGAGCCACATTTGTCACTGGGCCGCCCAAGCAAGGCAGCCCCGCCCAGGCAAGGCCACCCGATCAGGCCTCGTCGCACATGTCGAGCGTCCGCGCCACGGCGCAGAAGCGCTGGGAGGCAATCTCGCCGCTTTCCGAGTTCCGCAGCACCGACACCAGCACTCCCAACGCCCCAGCGATGACGAAGTCGGTCGTCCACCCGAGAGCATCCTCGGCAACTTCCTTGCCGCGGGCCCCCACTCGCTCCTGAATCACCTCGCGCGTCACCGGCACCATGGCCTGACGGCACTGGTCGTAGATGAGGGCGCCGGCTGGGCCGCTGAGGAGGTTGAGCACAACCTCCCGGTTCTCGGCGATTGCGTCGACGCAGCCGGAAATCAATGTCCCGTCGCCGGAGCCCGAGCGAAACGTGGAGATGCAGTTGACCAGCGGTTCGAAAAGAACCGGCTCCGCGACCGCGAGGAGGAGGCTCTCGCGGGAGGTGAAGTGCTCGTAGAACGCCTGGCGGCTCACCCCGGCAGCCTTCACGATGCCCGAGACGGACAGGTCCTCCGAGCTGTTGTTTTGGAGAAGATCACGGGCGGCGTCGATAAGCTGAGCTCGCGTGCGTAACGCCCGTGGGTCGGTGCTGTCACCGCGTCGTATCACTATCACTTCCTGTTCATAAGTAATAAAACTCAATAGATGCGCGATTTCTTATTTTCGGGAGTTTACACGGGGCGCGCCCCAGGTCCAGTGCCCGGGCGATTCCGGAAAAACAGTGTGAGTAACGTGTGCACCATGTCCAGCCTGCACTCGTCCGACCTCACCCGCGCCACCGTCGACTTGCTTACCGAGATGATCCGCAACGCCTGCGTCAACGACGGCACCCCGGATTCCGGTTTCGAGCACCGCAACGCCGACACCCTGGAGAAGTTCTTCGCAGGTGCACCCGTTTCCGTGCGGCGCTTCGAGTCCCACCCGGGCCGAGTCTCCATCGCGTTCACGGTCGAAGGCTCCGACCCGGAGGCCGAGCCGTTGACCCTGCTTGGACACACGGACGTCGTACCCGTCGACAGGCCCAAGTGGACGAAGGATCCCTTCGGAGCCGAGCTTATCGACGGCCGGATCTACGGCCGCGGCGCCACCGACATGCTCTATATCACCGCCGCCATGGCCGCGGTGACCCGCGAGGTCGCCCTGTCCGGAACCGCTCCGCGCGGCACCCTGACCTTTGTCGGCCTCGCCGACGAGGAGGCCCGTGGCGGGCTCGGCGCGAAGTGGATCGCAGAGAACGAGCCGGACGCGTTCAGCTGGAAAAACTGCCTGTCGGAAGAGGGCGGGTCCCACCTGCCCGTTCACGACGGCTCCGACGCTCTGGTTGTCGTCGTCGGCGAAAAGGGCGCGGCCCAGCGCCGGCTCGTGGTGCACGGCGACGCCGGCCACGGCTCCGCTCCTTACGGGCGCGCCTCCGCCGTCGCGCTGATTGCCGAGGCAGCCCGGCGCGTCGCCGCGGCGGCACCCGGCATCCGCTCCGACGAGCTGTGGGAAGGTTACGTCCGCTCCTTCCGCTTCGACGCGGACACCGAGGCGCAGCTGCTGCGCGGCGAGGGCTATGAGGCACTCGGCGACCTCGCCGGCTACTCCCACGCGATGAGCCACCTGACCATCGCCTCGACGGTCCTGCGCGCGGGCTCGGCCATCAACGTGCTTCCCTCCACGGCGTACCTCGAACTGGACATCCGCCCGCTGCCGGGTCAGACCCAGGACGACATCGACGCGCTGCTTCGCGAGGCCCTCGGCGACATCGCCGACCAGGTGGAGATCCAGCACCTCATCACCGAAGACGCCAGCGTCTCCCCGACCTCGGGCCCGCTCTACAGCGCCATCGTGGACACCTTCGCGGAGTTCTTTCCCGACGCCCCGGTTGTGCCCACCATCGCCGCCGGCGGCTCCGACCTGCGCTTCGCCCGCTTCCGCGGCGGGGTGGGCTACGGCTTCGCCCTGCACCGGCCCGGCCAGACCCTCGGCGGGGTGCTCAACCAGCTGCACGGCCACGACGAGTACGTCGAGCTTGACGACGTCTCCCTCACAGCCCACGCCTACCGCTCGCTAGTGCGCCGCTTCCTCGGCGCGTGACCTGGCTACTGCCCGCTCCACTCGTAGAGCGTCTCGCCGCCTGAGTGGATGCGGACGCCGGGGGCGGGGGTCAGGTGGGCGTCGATAAGCAATTGCTCGTTGCTCGTGAACGAGCGCAACGTGATTGCTTCGTTGGTCTTGTCCACGACCTCGACCTGCGCGCGCGTGAGCCACGGGTGGCGGCGGCGCAGGCCGATGAGCGCCTGATGCTGCTCGAAGACCCAGCCGCCCAGGGGCGAGAGCTCGGCCGGGGTGGCGGGAAGGGCGGGCCGGACCGCGTCGTCGGCCGCGAAGCCCTCGGTGCGCAGGCCCTCGAAGCCCTGCTCGTCGCCGTAATAGATGCTCGGCATCCCGGGGAGCGTCATAAGGATCGCCAGCGCAACGACCTCCCCGGCCTGGCCGACGGTGCTGGCGATGCGGTCGACGTCGTGGTTGCCGATGAACGTATTCGGCAGCACCCGCGCGCAGATCTCATTGTGGCGGCCGATGGCGTGGTCGAGCTCCCAGAAGTTCACGTCCTTGATAGACGACCAGATCGCCTTCCACAGCTCGTACTGCGTCACCGCATCCAACGTGCTGGCGTTGGCGATCTCCGCGTAGTCGCCGTGGATCACCTCCCCGAGGAACAGCGCGTCAGGGAACTCCTCGCGCACCCGGCCGAGCACGTCGCTCCAGAACTCCGCCGACACGGAATACGCCACGTCGAGGCGCCAGCCCGCGATGCCACGGCGCAGCCAGTGCAGCATGATGTCCGTGACCATGTCGCGGACTCGCTCGTCGCCGTGGTGCAGCGTGGCGAGCTCCGCGTGGCCCTCCCAGTCAGTGTCGCCGGCGAGCCCCTGCGCCACCGCGGGGTGGGTGCGCGCCACGTGGTTGAACACCCCGTCGAGCATGACCTTGATGCCGCGGGCGGAGCACTCGGCGATCAGCCAGTCGAAGTCTGCGTCGTCGCCGAGCCTGGCGTCGATGGCGTAGTGATCGAGCGTGTCGTAACCGTGGCCGACGGACTCAAAGATCGGGCCGAGTAGCAGCCCGTCGCAGCCTAGGTCAGTGAGGTAGTCGAGCCACGGCCCGAGGTGGCGCAGACGGTGCCCGCTGTCGTCAGCGGCGCGCTCGCGCACGGGCGCCCCGGTCGCCCCGAGCGGGTAGACGTGCCACCAAATGGTGTCGGCGATCATGTCAGGCTCCTTCCCCGTGCGCCGGAATCGACTATCGCGCGGTTGCCGCGTACCCCGCCAGGCTACGTGGAGTTGCGGGTTGGGGCTTCTGCGGTGGTGCGCTGCGACATGATGGGTAATTTTCTTCACCGCGGAGGTAAGTATTCTTTACATTTAGTCGTCTTTGTTTTAGGGTATGCCTAGGAACGTTGAAAGGATTCCACGTGACTGAACAGCACAACATGGTGCGCCGGTGGCGGCGCTGGCGGGAGATGTCGCAACAGGAACTCGCCGAGAAGGTGGGCGTGACGCGGCAGACCATCGCGAACATCGAGAAAGGCAACTACTCCCCCTCGGTCCACCTGGCGCTCGCTATCTGCAAGGTGCTCGGAAAGACCGTCGAAGAAGTCTTCGGCGACGAACAGGAAAGTTAGGACAATGCAGGCAATCAAGAACTTCGGCGACTACGCGGTGCGCGCCACCGAGGCCACAGGCGACGACGAATACCAGCGCGACATGCTGCACAAAGCCAACACCGTGGCCGTGGAGGCGTCGCCGGTAATCCTGGCGTTGGTCTTCGCAATCCTGGCCTGGGTGCTCGACGGCACCTACTCGGTCTACGCGGTGCTGGCTATTCTGCCTCTGACAGCTGCCCAGGCCATTTCGCTGATGTGGCTGCGCAACTACGCCCCCCGCCCGCGACCGCGGCGCTTCTTCACTACCCGCAACATCCCGTTCTTCATCCTCTGGGCGGTCGGCATGGCGGGCATCGCCTACAACACCTTCGGCCTGGACGGAGGGGGCGCGTCCGGAATGATCATCGGCGGCGTCGTCGGCGCCGTCACGGTGGCGGTTCTTGCCCCGAAAATAGTCATGCGCAAGCGGCTCAAGGACTCACGACGCCTGGACCAGCAGCTCGAGGACTAGGCGGGATTGCCCAGGCTACGGGGGCGGGGGTTGGGGTCGGGCTTGGGCGGGCCTGAGCCGGAAATAACGAGCATCTAGGCCGAAAACCGCCCCGAAACCGGGCCAAAACCGCCTAGATGCTCGTCCCGTCACACACGTAACACCCACCCGCGACACCCGGAGCCTGAAAAGTCCGCACTGCGGACACCCCAACCGGCGCGGTGCCGGAAATAACGAGCATCTAGGCCGAAAACGGCCCCAAAACCGCGCCAAAACCGCCTAAATGCTCGTCCCGTCACACACGACACACGCGTAACACACACGACACACGCGTCACGCCCACACACGCACCCACCCGACGCGCCTACCCCTTCCTCTCCGCGGAGCGCTTCTTCAAACCGTCGAGGCGGTCGCGCCACCCCTCGGTGAGCTCCTGGTAACGGGCATTGTGCGGCAGCAGTCCGCGGTGGGTCAGCTTCACCCGCGTGTCCCCGGATTCGCTGTCCTCGAGTTCGAAGATGACGTCGGTGTCGCGCCAGGTGGAGTCGTCCTTGTCCCGGTCGTCGGTGGGTTCGACGTGCCACACGAGGCGGTCGCCGTCGGTGGCTTCGTTGACGGTGAACTCGGCGTAGTCGTCGCCGCCTTCGACGTGGAACTCGTCGCCCGGTTCGCACGCGGAGCCGCCCACGACGTCGCTCCACCAGTCCTTGGGGTTCTGGATTGCCTTGTAGACGTCCTTGCGCGGGGCGGCAACGTCGAAGGATGTGGAGAAGTCCTCGACGGATTCGACATGCGTCCCGTCCGAGAATTCGTAGTCCGGCATCGCGCCCTCCGGGTCGTAGATGCGTACTTCGCACCCGTTGTCCCGGAACTCCTTGAAGCCTTCCTTGATCAGCATGCGCCCGGCCTTGTTGAAGCTGGTGACCCGGGAGACGTCGAGGACCAGGTAGGAGGTGTCGAGGTGCATGTCGGACAGGTCGTGGATGATTTTCTCGGCGGCGGTGAAGTTGATCATTCCTTGCAGCGCCACCACGGTGCGGTCGCGGCCGCGGTCGACAGATTTGATGCCCGGCGCGGCGTAGTAGTCCGCAGACATGAGGTTTAGGCCGAGGGAGTGCGACAGTTCGCGGAAGATCTTCACGCCGCGCACGGAGTTGCCTTCCTTGTTGAGCCGCGGGCTTAGCGACGCAATCCCCAACTGCCCCGGCATCGTCCCGATCAGACCTCCGGCAACACCGGACTTGGCCGGGATGCCTACGTTGACCATCCAGCGCCCGGAGCCGTCGTACATGCCGGCGGAGGTCATCACGGCTTGGGTGACGCGGCACGCCTCGGCGGAGAGTACCCGCTCGCCGGTGATCGGTTGGACTCCCCCGTTGGCCAGCGTGGCGGCCATGACCGCGAGGTCTTTGATGGTCACCATGATCGAGCATTGCTGCGTGTAGCTGTTGACGGCGTCGTGGGCGCCGTCGTTGATCATCCCCACTTCCCGCAGCAGGTGCGCGATGCCCATGTTGCGGTGCGCGGAGTTCAGCTCGATCTGCACGATTTTGTCGTAGACGCGCAGTTCGCGCCCGGCGAGGCGGGACAGGAAGTCGCGGATCTTTTCCACGCGTTCTTCGACAGACGAGTTGGAGCCGTTGATCAGCTGGTTGACGGTGATGGCACCGGCGTTGATCATCGGGTTCGCGGGGCGGTTGGTCTCTTCGTCGAGAGATATTGCGTTGAATGCCTCGCCGGACGGTTCGACGCCGACGTATTTGTGCACTTCCTCCGCGCCGAGCTCTTCGAGGGCGAGGGCGTAGACGAACGGCTTGGAGATGGACTGGATGGAGAACTCGCAGTCGTCGTCGCCGACGGAGTAGAGGTGCCCCGACGCGGTACAGACCGCCAGGCCCAGTTTGTCTGGGTCGGCATTTTTCAGCTCATCGATGTAGTCCGCCACTTCACCACCGTCTTCGTCGCGGACGGATTCGAGGATGCGGTTTAAGTACTCAGGCACGGGAGTAGGCATGTTTTTCATGGTACGGGGCTGCGCGATCGCTTATCGACGCCCAACTACCCTCAAACCATGACGGATAAGCGCCTCGCCCTATGTACCCTCACCGTCGCGGTCGTCGGCGTCGCGTTGCGCAGCCTCGTTGCCGCGGGCGGCTGGCTGTACTGGGACGACCTGATCCTGCAGTCGAAGGCCCGCGAGCTCGGCCTCGGCGCGGCCCTGTTCACCCCGCACGACGGCCACCTCATGCCCGCCGCGTGGCTCATCGAATGGCTGCTGGCCACTGTCGCGCCGCTGAGCTGGCCCGCCGCCCTCGCCGTGCTCGTCTGCCTGCAGGCGCTGGCGGCTGCCGCGGTGGCGTGGTCCGCCCGCCAGTTCGCCGGCCGGTGGGCGCCGCTTCCCCTCGCGGTGTATCTGGCCACCCCGCTCACGCTGCCGGTAACGACGTGGCTCGCTGCCGGAATCAACGCCCTGCCCATGCACGCGGCGATGGCGATGGTGCTCGGCCACGCCGCGCGCAACAGGCGCGGCGACATGGCCAAGGCTGCCGGGTGGCTTGTCCTCGGGCTGGCGTTTAACGAGCGCGCGCTGCTCATCACCCCGCTCGCACTCGTCGCCCTGGCGTGCTGGGGCTACCGTGACCGCGTCCGGCCGCTGGCCACGGTGTTGGCCGCCCCGACGCTGGCGTGGGCGATGGTCTACGCTGCGCTGGCGCGGCCCGACGGAACCGCCGACGAGCGAGTCTCCCTCACCGCGCTGCTGTGGCGCGGATACGTCGAGGGGCTCATTCCCACCGCCGCCGGCGGCCCGTGGGTGTGGGGGCGCTGGCACCCTTCGCCGCCGTTCGCGCAGGCCCCGCTGCCACTCATTCTGCTCGGGGTGCTGGTGGTGGGTGTGGTGCTGTGGTGGGGGCGTCGACAAGCGATCGTGTGGCTCCCGGCGGCGGTGTACCCGGTCGTGCCGATCCTCGGGCTGTGGTGGCTGCGCTCCAGCGGCGAGACGGCGGTGGAGATCGTGCTGACGCTGCGCCATCTCTCCGAGGTCGCGGTGCCCGTCGCCCTGGCGCTGGCGGTGCTGCAGTCGCGGTTGCGCATCCCGCCTGTGGCCGTCGCCGCCTTCGTAGTGTCCTCGCTGGTCAGCGCATTCACGCTTGCGCAGTCCTGGGCACAGCAGCCGGCGCGCGAGTACTTCGCCGCCCTGGACCAGCCCGGGCTGAACCAGGAGGTGCCCGCGGAGGTGCTGCTGCCCGTCGCGCACCCGCACAACCGCCTCGACCACCTCGCCCCCTGGCTCGTAACCCCCTCCACTACGCAGCCCTCGCTTATCGACGCCCACGGCACCCGCCACCGCGCCACCCTCCTGCCCTCCCGCACGGGCGCGGACACCTGCACTCGCGGCGGCGAGGCCACGATCGCGCTCGACGGGCCGCTGTACGACCTCGAGTGGACCGTTCTGCTGAACTACAACGCGTCCGCCGACGGCACCGCGGCTGTGTCGCTAGGCGGTGACCCCGTCGAGGTGCCCGTCGCGCAGGGCCTCAACCAGGTCTGGGTCCGGGTCGCCGGCGCGGCGCCCGAGATCACGGTGCGCTCGGATGTGGATCTGTGCTTCGGCCGCAGCGAGGTCGGGCAGCTGATCCTTACCGACGGAAACTAGATGTCGCACGGTTGGACTACAGTACACACCAGTACTAACCGTTGCCTTTCACATTCCTTACAAGGAGTTTCTGTCATGCGCGAGTGGAGTCTGCCCGCCGTCGTCGCCGTATCCGCCCTCGCCCTGACGGGCTGCTCCCTTAGTGGTGACAGCGGGCGCCCAACAGTGACCCAGACGGCCTACACCACCGTCGACGCCGCGCCCGGCGCGGAGGCAGACGCTGGCACCGACCCGGCGCCCGCCTCGGATGCGGCGGCCACCTTCGCGGATGTGCTCGCGAACCCGGGCAAGATCCCGGTGAGCCCGGCCGCGCGCTACGAGCCCAAGGGCACGTACTCCTACACGTTTACGGACATCAACGCCGACGGCATCGAGGACATGCTGCTGCGCGTGGATAGCACGGAGTTCGCCCCGGTCATCGCGCTGCGCGCCGACGGCAAGGGCGGTTACGTCGCCTCGAAGGACGTGCTTATCGACGGCGCCGCCGGCGCCGGCGGCTCCCGCGCCTGGGTCCACGCCACCGCCGACGGTGACGGGATCATCCAGGAAGACGGCGGCTCCACCAGCCCGACTAAGAAGGCGACCCGTTTCCGGATGGAGGGCGACTCCCTTGTCGCAGGTGAGGAATCGACCCACGACTCCCTCCAGCCCATCCCGAACGCCAAGCAGATCGACTGGCTCGACACCGCGACCGCGCAGTCGCGCAACCCGGGCCTCGTGCAGCAGGCCGCACCGGCTGTACCGGCCGGGGCGACGCTGTCCGGGACCATCAAGGTGTTGACCAACGCCGAGCTGCTGCGGGGACGTGCGACCGCCAACGGCGAGCCGGCAGACCAGACGCATCTGGTCTTCGTCTACGACTCCCCACAAAACCTCGAAGGAAGCAAGCCCGGCTCAGACCCTGTCACCCAGGAAAGCTGGTTCGCCGCCCTGGAAGGCGAGGCGGAGAACGCCTTCGATTGGTACTCCTACGTGGACAAGCACGTGACCATCACGTACGACCCGTCGTCGGTCACCCACCGATCGGATACGTCGTTGCCGCCGGGCACGCAGATCAAGCGCGTGTACGACGTTCAGGAGAGCTAGGAACGCGGGCGCCGCACTCGCCCGGCCGGTCGAACGGCATGACGTCGACCTCCTCGGAACCGGTCACCTCGCGCAAGAACCCCTCGTGCATCGCGCAGATCAAGGGGGTCGGGCGCTGGCCCGCCTCCGTAACGAAGGGGCAGGCGGTCAGGCCGATCTCGCCCGGAGCCTCGCGCTCGTAGGGCGCGAACCCCATGTCCCGCAGGTGAGCGCCCAGCTCCTGTTCGCCAGGAACGGCGCCAGTGGCGCGGGCCCAGTTGCGCCCGATCTCACGGGCGGCGTCGATATCGCCCTCCGGCAGGGACTGCGTGAGAACCTCGACGAGCGAGACGTATTCGCTCGTCACGCTGCTGCGGCGCGGCACGCGGACGACGTACTTGTGGCGCGGGCGGCCACGGCCGGTACCCGGCACGGTCATCACGGCGATGACTCCCTCGGCAAGCAAGGCGTCGAGGTGGCCCCGGACGGTGTTGGGATGCATGGCGAGTGCGGAGCTGAGGTCGTCGATAAGCGCGCCCCCGTCGAAACTGCGAACGGCGGCGAGAACCTCGCGCTGCTTGGTGCTCAGCGTCGCGGCGGCGCGCAGCAAATCCTCGGTGGGGCGCGGCGTGCGCTCGGTGTCCATGGGGTCCTCCGCTCTGGCCCGCGGGGCCACGATCACCCCGAATTGTACGATAAGGTTCAGCGCCACTTCGACGCTGAACTGACCTGGAAAAGGATGGCCTGGCATGCAACGCACCGACTCCATCGCCTGGGGCATCGTCGCGGTGTTCCTCGCCGCCGTCGTCGCCGTAACGCTCGCGTTCGGCGCGTCAGACGCGCGCTCTAACGCAGCGCTGCCCACGGGCGACGACATCGTGACCGCGGAGGTCACCATCGAAGGCATGCACTTCGTGCCAAATAGCGTCGAGGTCCCCGCCGGAAAGAGGCTGGTGCTGAAGGTGACCAACCCGGACACCCAGCAGCACGATTTGAAGATCGGCTCCGGCTACACCGGGCGCATCAACCCGGGCGAGTCCGTGGTGTACGACTTCGGCGAGTTCACCGAGGACGCCCAGGGCTGGTGCACCATCGCCGGGCACAAGGCGATGGGCATGGTCTTTACAGTGAAGGCGACGGGCTAAAGCGCCAGCAGGATCGCCGCGCTCAGCGCGCCGACGACGCCGAGAGCGGCGAGCGTCTGCCGCCCCGCCTTCGGGTCGTACGCCACGCCGGGCCCCTCTTGCTTACCCTCCATCACCGCGCGCTGCGTCTTCACCGCGGAGATCATCAGCGGCACAAACGCTACGAGGACGACGAAAACGAGCATACTCATCACCACGCGCAGCCACGACGAGTCGGTGACCAGCCACACGATCAGCGCGAGGTTGTACACGACGAAGCGGAACACCCCGGCTGTGTCGAAGCGGCGCATCCCGGCGCGCACCGCGGCCGGCCCGCCGCCCATGTTGGTGGGCAGCAGGAAGCTCATCGTGCCGAAGAGCAGCTGGGCGGCAAACCCGAGCAGCAGCATCAGCGTGGGCGGAACCATCTCGCGGCCCGCCACGAGTTGGACTCCCCACGCGACCTGCGCGGCCACCAGCCACGCCGCGGAGGCCAGGGCAGACAGCGCCGGGTAGGTCGGGGTGCGGCGCGCGCCGAGCAGGGTGGCCAGCCAGCCCTGCAGGGACCACGCCCACCCCGCGACATAGACGAACAGCCCGAGGGCCTCCAGGGGCGGCAGCGCGAGCAGGGCGCCGGCCGCGGCGGTGACAACACCCGTCGCGCACAGCGCCACGCTTGTCGACGCCCGATTCCTCACCCCGCGCGCCCTCCACATCGCCGGGAGAAGAACAGTAAGCGCACTCAGCGCTGTCAGCCCCACGAAGCCGCCGACGTTGATGTAGACGTGCGCCGCCAACACCCGGCTTTGCCACTGACCCGGCAGCCCGGCCGCCAGCGCCGCGCCGAACAGGGCGCCGAGGGGAAGCGCCAAGGACGCGCAGATGAAGCCCAGCGCCGCGGGGTAGAAGCGCTTGGTGTGATCCACTGTCACGATCTGGCTGGCCAGGGCGACGGCGTGCCAGGCCATCACAGCCGCGACTCCCGTCGCGCCCACCGCGGTGACTACCCAGTGCCACTCCCATAACCCGGCGAGCAGCTGCCCGGTGACCACGAAGACGATGGCGAGGTTGAGCAAGCGGATGCGCAGGAGCTGCGGGGGCCGGTCGGCGTCGCGAAGCCGCGCCTGCAGGAAGCGTTCGGTGAGGTTTTGCGACCACACCACGATCGAGTTGGTGAGGATGCCGAGGGTGAAGATGTGCACCATCACCCAGCGCGCCTCGGGGATGAAGGTGTGAGTCAGTCCGACCGCGATGAAGACGGCCATCCACACCGTCACTGGGCGCGATGCCTTGCGGTGCCACGCCCGCGGGCTCCACTTGTTTTCCTGTTTACGCTGGTCGGAGGTCATATCGAATACTCTACGCCCGCGTGTCGGGGCGGCGCTGGAGGGGCGCGTGATACCTACATCACCCCCACATAGGGGTGTTTTTGCCGCGTGTCAACCTGTGAACGTTGCGGTGGGGCCCGCACGAGGGTGTCGGCGAGGCCTGAATCGGCCGGATCATCGTCACCTGCACGGACGCCTGCGCACCGCGTGTTGCGGGCGTTACAAATTTCAGAGTATTCCTACGTTCTTATGCGTTGCACCCCAAAAGTACCCAGGTGGGGGTCTTGGCCTGCGCCCACGGCCTCCGTACCGTCGTCGGGGCAAGCGAAAAACAAACGAAAGGAACACACCATGTTCGACGTCATCACCGATTTCTTCCAGCTCGTCATCAACTACACCACCGCCGCTGTGAAGATGCCGTTCGACTTCCTCAACGAGGTTTCCTCCCTGTCCTCTAACGGTTCCTCCAAGTAAGGAACTCTCGAGGCTCTAGGAGCTTCACCGCCCTTCCCTTCTCGGGGAGGGCGGTTTTTCGTGTGCGGGGGGGCGGTTGGGTGGAAATAACGAGCATGTAGACCGAAAACGGCCCCAGACGGGCCGCGAAACCGCCTAGATGCTCGTTATTTCCGCCAGGCTCCCTTCAGTCCAAGAACGCAAGGCTAAGAATCCACCGTGTAGCCCGCAAAGGGCGGATTCTTAGCCGTGTGTTCTTAGCCGGCACCGGAACCGGACGCTACACGGACCATGACAAATGTCATCCCAAACGATGACAAACGGCTCTACCAGCAGCTTCTCTTGTCCGCGAAACTGTCAGTCATGGACACAGTGATTGAAGTACATGAGATGACAAGGCGGTACGGCGGCTATGTGGCCGTCGATAAGCTGAACCTGACCGTGCGTGCCGGTGAGATCTACGGCCTGCTGGGGACGAACGGCGCCGGCAAGACCTCCACCCTCGAGGTGATGGAGGGCCTGGCACGGCCGAGTGAGGGGACGGTGCGCATCAGCGGGATGGATCCTGTGCGTGAACGCGCGAAGGTGCGTCCGCACCTGGGGATCATGCTGCAGTCGGGGGGCCTGCCCCAGGCGCTGACCGTGGCAGAGTCCCTGGAGATGTGGGCCGGAACCTGTTCGACGCCGCGACCCATCGCCGAGGTGCTCGAGGAGGTCCAGCTGTCCCACCGCGCTGACGTGAAGGTCGGCGCGCTCTCCGGCGGGGAGCAGCGCCGACTCGACTTGGCCTGCGCCGTCGTCGGCGACCCGGCTGTGCTCTTCCTCGATGAGCCGACGACGGGTCTGGACCCGGAGTCCCGGCACCGCGTGTGGGGCATGCTGGAGGAAATGAAGCGGCGGGGTGTGACGATGATGCTCACCACCCACTACCTCGATGAGGCGGAGCAGCTGTGCGACCGGCTGTCCATTATGGACGGCGGGCGTATCGAGTGCGAGGGAACCGTCGCGGAGCTCACGGCGCGCGAGCCCGCGCACCTGAGCTACCTCCGCGACGGCGAACTGGTGAACATACCCACTTTCGACCTGCAGGGCGAGGCGCACGCGCTGCTGACCTGGGCGCACGACAACAACGTGGTGCTGGACAGCTTCGCTGCTCAACCCGCCACGCTGGAACATGTCTTTCTCCGCATCGCAGGAGACAACGCCAAGGAGGTCACCCGATGAACCGCATCACCGCTCTAGCCCGCGCTGAAGGACGGCAGTTCTTCCGCAACCCGCTCCTCGTTTCCATGATGCCCCTGCCCGTCGCCCTGGCGGTGTTCATGGCGAAGATGATCGACAGCCCTCTAGGAATCGCTCTTGCCGCGGGCATGTTCGTGCTGTTTAGCCTGGGTTTTGTCGTGTACTACTCAGCCCTGTCGATGGCGACAACCCGGCGCGACGAGCGAGTGCTCAAACGCCTGCGCACCGGCGAGGCCCACGATTGGGAGATCCTCACCGCCATTGCGTTGCCGCTTGGCCTCATGGTCATCGTGCTAACTCCGATCACCGTGGTGCTGATGAGTCTGATCGCCGGCGCGGATCTTCCTGCCAACCCGCTCTACATGGCAGCCTCGGTCCTGTTGGGTGTGCCCTTCTCCTACGGTCTGGCCCTGTTGACCAGTCGCTTCACCAAGAACGCCGAAGCCGCGGCGATCACGTCCTTCCCGGTGCTCCTCGTTTCGATGGCCTCTCTTCCCGGCGGGATACGCGAGCTTCTCCGCGCCCAGTCTGAGCTGGTAGCGGCGCTCGTTGACTGGAATCCCTTCGCCTTGGCCATCGATTTGTTCGTGCACGGGTGGATCGGTGAGACCGTGGACCGCCCGTTGCTGACCCTGGCCGCGCTGACCGCCTGGACACTTGTGCTCACGGGAGCCGGGATCCGTTGGATGCGGTGGGACACTCACCGCTAGGCTCGAGCGTGATGCGCAGCATATACAGCCCCGCGGCTTCGTGGCGTGACCTTGATTCCGCCGGCAAGTTCCTGGCCTACAACAAGTGGTCGATGCAAGGTGGCATCGTCCTGTACGCGGTGCTTCTCGCGGCCTTTTCCGGTTCCGCCTGGGTGATCGCGGCGATTGTAGCCTCCGCCGCCGTCTCGGTGTGGGCGCTGCAGGTCCAACCCGCGCTGCGTCTCAAGGCGGCGCCGGAGCGGCCGAGAACGCTCATCGCCGGCTCCGCGTTCCTCGTCGCCCTCACCGCCGCCGGGTGGCTCAGCGGTTCTCCCACCTTGGTAACTGCGAGCCTGATCGGCTTGGTCAGCGCTTTCACCCCGTTTGTGCCGCGTTGGCGGTGGTGGACGTTCGCGGTCGTTGTCGCGGGCGCGGCACTCCTCGCGTTCGGACTCGAGGCGGCTCAGCTGGCCGTACTGCCCCTGGCCTGCGCTTTATACACCCCACTTATCTTGTGGACAGTGCGCCTGATGAACGAGGCCCACCGCGCCCGCGTCCTCGAATCGCGCCTGCGCGTCAGCGAGGAGCGCCTCCGATTCGCCCAGGATCTCCACGACACTCTCGGCCAGCATCTCGCAGCAATGTCCATCAAGACCCAACTGGCCGCGAAGTTCGCCGCGCTTAACGACGCCCGCCTGACAGGCGAGCTCTCCGAGCTCCAATCGCTTATCGAAGCCACCGTTTCCGACATGCACGGAGTCGTGGACAACTACCGCTCCCGCGACCTCGACCAGGAAATCACCGCCGCGGTCTCCTTGCTGGAGCAGGCGGGAATCTCCGTTGCAACGAGCGGATCCGCCACCGCGCTTCCCACTACTGCGCACGACACCGCCGCCTGGTTCATCCGGGAAACCGCGACCAATGTACTGCGCCACTCGCAGGCCACCCACGTGAAGGTAACGATCGAACCGCGCCGCATCGCCGTGACCAACAACGCCCCGCACCCGGCCGACGGCTCCGCCGGGACAGGCCTGGATAATTTGGCACGTCGCGCGGCCGCGATCGGAGCCCGCGTCGACACCGACCACTCGCCCATCGCATTCACCGCCGCTCTGGAGTTGCCATGATCCGCTTCGCCTTGGTTGACGACGAAAGGCTCGTCGCCGACTCCCTGTCCACACTGCTCAGTCTGGAAGACGACCTCGTTTCTGCCGGTGTCTATTACTCCGGGGAAGACTTCCTCGCTTCCGGATGCCAGGCCGATGTCGTGGTCACCGATCTCGAGCTCGGAGGCGGCATGGACGGGGTGGAGTTGGCGCAGCGCACCGAGGCACCCGTCGTCTTGGTGTCCAGTCACGCGCGCCCCGCCGTGCTGAAACGCGCCCTGGCCGCCGGCATTCAGGCCGTGCTGCCGAAGACCGCAAGCTCGGATGCGTTCGCCGATGCGATCCGGGCGGCCGACAGCGGCAAACGGTGGATCGACCCGAATCTTGCCGCGGCAGCGCTTGCCGACGACGCCTCCCCCCTCACCGAGCGCGAAGCCGAACTTGTGGTTTTGGCCGGCCGCGGGCTGTCCATCGCCGACATCGCCCGATCGGCGCACGTCGCCGAGGGCACCGCACGCAACTATCTGTCCTCCGCCATGGGCAAGGTCGGTGCGGCCAACCGCTTTGAGGCGTACACCCTGGCCCGGGAAAAGGGGTGGGTGTAGCGCCTGGGTGCCCGGTCGCACCCCCGCACGGCGAAACCCCGGGACCGCTTCGGTCTCGGGGTTTCATCCATCTGTGCCCGGGGGGGGACTTGAACCCCCACGTTCTTGCGAACACTGGCACCTGAAGCCAGCGCGTCTGCCAATTCCGCCACCCGGGCGGGCGACTTGCTTAATATAGCACCGCGGAGCGGAAAACCACCAAATCCGGCGCGGGGGCAGCGGAAACGGAATCTGGCAACGGCCTGTCGTGCTCGCGCCTATACGTCGAAAACCGATACTTACCTATACTGTCAGGGTTAACATCCGCACGTGCTACTAATTCCGACTGGAGGGAGGTGCGGGTCAATGGGCCTCATGGACCGCCTCGCCAAGCTGGATAGTTCGCTGCAGCGCGGCTTGGACAACAGCATGGCCGCGATTTTTGGCGGCAAGGTTGTGCCGGCCGAGATCGAGGAGCTGTTGAAGCAGGAGGCACAGGACAGCATCGCCATGTCCGACCGGGACGAAGTTGTCGTGCCGAACGTCTACGCCGTGGGCGTGTCCTCGAAGGATCTGGAGAATCTCTCGCGCGACCGCGACCTGCCGGTCCAGCTTGCGGACCAGCTGGCGCGGTTCATTCGCAACCAGGGCTGGTTCCTCGAAGGCCCGGTGGCGGTGCGCGTCGCCGAGGAGTCCGGGCTGCGCACGGGCCAGCTGCGGGCGTCGTCTTATGCCGATTCCGCACCGGAGATCGGCAGCGGCTTCGACGCGATTCTCGCCGAACCACGTAGGGAAACACGTACGGATCAACCTAACCACTACACCGTCGCGGACACCCGCGACCAGGAGGATCAGATGTCCGAGCCACTCTCGACGAGCGAGCCCAAAGTGAGCCTGCTGCTGCAGGACGGGTCCTCGCGCACCTACCTCGTGCATGAGGGATCCAACATCCTCGGCCGCTCCAACGACGCGGACTTCCGCCTGCCGGACACGGGTGTGTCCCGCCAGCACGCGGAGATCACGTGGGACGGCGAATCCGCGGTGCTGGTCGATCTGCAGTCGACCAACGGCACCACCGTCAACGATGAACCTGTGGAGAACTGGTTGCTTGCCGACGGCGACGTCATCACCGTCGGCCATTCGCACATCGAGGTCCGCATCGTCGAGCCGCGTTCGGGCTTGTCCTCGGACGCAGGCGTCAACCCGGACGATGTCGCCCACCCCAAGACAGAGTTCTTCCCGGGCCAGCGCCTGGGCGAGAAGTAAACCGCGACGTTAAGGAGCCCCATGGATTCCGCCATCATCCTCGGTGCGCGCTTTGGTCTGCTCATCCTGCTGTGGCTGTTCATCCTCCTGGTGCTGTGGGTGCTGCGTAAGGATGTTGTGGCGGCGGCGGGTGTGCGTCGACAAGCGAGCGCCTCGACCCCCATCATGCGTGAGAAGGCGCGCCAGATCGTCGTCGTGGAGGGCCCGCTGCAGGGCTCGCACATGGAAATCGCCAGCGTGGAGGACCTCACGTTAGGCCGCGCCGACACCAATGACTTCGTGCTGGGCGACGACTACGCGTCCTCGCGCCACGCGCGGCTGTTCCGCCGCGGCAGCGAGTGGTTCGTCGAGGACCTCGACTCGCGCAACGGCACGTTTGTGCAGGGCAGCAGAATCGACCAACCCGAACGCGTCAGCGTCGGGTCCGACATCAAAATGGGCCGGACGATCGTGAGGTTGATGCCATGACCCTGAAACTGAACTTCGTCGCCGCCTCCGACTGCGGCCTAGTGCGCAACAACAACGAAGACTCCGCCTACGCGGGCCCGCACCTACTCGTGCTTGCCGACGGCATGGGGGGCCACGCCGCGGGCGAAATCGCGTCGCAGCTCATGGTCGCCCACATGGCGCACCTGGACAAGACACCTGGCGACGCCGACATGCTCGCCCTCTTAGGCGCGGCCGCCGACGACGCCAACGCGTCGATCCAGGCCTCCGTCAACGACAATCCCGAGCAAGAAGGCATGGGCACCACGCTCACCGCGCTCATGTTCAACGGCGACTCCATGGGCTTGATCCACGTCGGCGACTCCCGCGGTTACATGCTGCGCGGCGGCACGCTGACCCAGATCACCGAGGACGACACCTTTGTCCAGTCCCTGGTCAACGAAGGCAAGCTCGCCGCGGAGGACGTCTCCTCCCACCCGCAGAAGTCGCTCATCCTCAAGGCGTACACCGGCCGGCCCGTCGAGCCGCGCCTGGAGATGCTCGAGATCCAGCCGGGCGATCGTTTCCTGCTGTGCTCCGACGGCCTGTCCGACCCGGTCACGGCCTCGACAATTGAGGAAGCCCTGCGCCAGGGCACACCCGAGCTCGCCGCCCAGCGCCTCATTGAGTTGGCGCTGCGCTCGGGTGGCCCGGACAACATCACCGTGGTCGTTGCCGACGTCGTCGCCTCCGACGGTTCCGAGGCGCCGAGCTTGCCGACGTCACCCGTCATCGCCGGTGCCCTCGTGCCCGACCACGAGTCGACCCACCCCGACTCCGCCGCGAGCCGGGCGGCCGCGCTGATGCGCGCGGCAGAAGTTCCCGAGCCGCTCGCCGAGGCCAACACCGCCCAGCTGAAAGGGATGAAAGCCCAGCGCGACCGCGGCAACGCTGTGGCCGCCCCGGTCGCTGCCGAGATCCCCGCCGACGACGAGGAACCCCTCCGAAAGCGCACCGTCTGGCCGTGGGTCGCCGGTGCGCTCGCCCTGGTGCTCGCCGGGGCCGGCGTCGTCGCCTGGCTAAACAGCCGCGCCGAGGACACCTACACCGTGGCCGCCAACGGCAACAACGAGATTGCAATCCAGCGCGTCTCCGGTTCACTGTTCAGCTCCTCTGAGCCGACTGACTTCCAGCTCGCGTGCATCAACAGCCACAACGAGCTGCGCATCGCCGCCGCCGGTGACATGCCCCAAGACTGCACCGTCTTTACTGTCGACGACCTCCCGCCCGCCCAGCAGTCCGCGCTCGAGAACTTCTCGGGCGGCAGCTACGACGAAGCCGTCGGGTTGATGAACCGCCTCGCCGACGCGGCGTTGCCGGTCTGTGTGGAGGAAAAGGCCGAGGAGAAAGCCACGGAAAAGGCCGACAAGGAATCTTCCGCCTCCGAGACGACTACCTGCAGGACGGAGAGCTAGCATGCACCGATTGCTCTCCCGCACCCGCGAGCTGTTCCTCCTGATCTGCTCCGCGCTGCTGTTGCTTCTCATGCTCTTCGGGTTGGAAATGTCGCAGGGCCGCACCCTGTCAACCGAGCTGTTCTACCTCGTCGGCGGCTTCGTCGGCGTCTACGCCGTCGCCCACCTGGCCATTTGCTACGCCGCGCCGTACGCCGACCAGGTACTGCTGCCGGTCGTGGCCACGCTCAACGCGATCGGCCTGGTCATCATCTACCGCCTCGACCTTGCCGAGCGCCCCGGTTACGGCGCACTCGCCGACAGGCAGATCCTGTGGTCCGCGGCCGGCATCGTCCTGCTCGTGGCCACGCTGCTCATCCTGCGCGACCACAAGTCGTTGCAGCGCTACTCCTACCTGCTGGGCCTGGCCGGCCTGATCTTCCTGGCCCTGCCGCTGGTCTGGCCGCAGCCGCCGGACTTCGCCGATGCGCGGATCTGGATCTGGCTTGGTCCGTTCTCGATCCAGCCGGGTGAGTTCTCGAAGATCCTTTTGCTGATCTTCTTCGCCCAGCTGCTGGCGCAGAAGCGCTCTCTGTTTACCGTGGCCGGCAAGCGCTTTCTGGGCCTGAGCTTCCCGCGCCTGCGCGACCTCGCCCCGATCATGGTGGTCTGGGCCATCGCAATCCTCATCATGGGCATCTCGAACGACTTCGGCCCAGCGCTGCTGTTGTTCGCCACCGTGCTGAGCATGGTGTACTTCGCCACCAGCCGCACCTCCTGGCTGATCATCGGCGTCGGCTTGGTCGCCGCCGGCGGTTACGCCGTCTACCAGGTCTCCGCCAAGATTCAGGAGCGCGTGAACAACTTCATTGATCCGCTGGCGCACTACGACACCACGGGCTACCAGCCGGCCCAGGCCCTGTTCGGTCTGAGCTGGGGCGGGGTGACCGGCACCGGGCTCGGCTACGGCCACCCGGACATGGTGCCGGTGGCGCACTCCGACTACATCCTCGCCGCCGTCGGTGAGGAACTCGGCCTCGTCGGCCTGGCAGCGGTGCTGCTCCTCTTCGCCGTCTTCACCACCCGCGGCTTCCACGCTGCGCTGCAGGTGCGCGATTCCTACGGCACGCTGCTCGCCGCGGGCCTTTCCACCACGATCGTCATCCAGATCTTCGTGGTCGCCGCCGGCATCTCTGCGCTGATGCCCATGACGGGCCTGACCACGCCGTTCATGTCGGCCGGCGGATCGTCCATCATGGCGAACTACATCCTGCTGGGCATTCTGCTGCGCATCTCCAACAGCGCGAATCGCCCTGCGGACTACGACGCGGTCTCCCCCGACGCGATGGCGGAGGTGGCCCGATGAACAAGTCCATTCGCCTCGGCGCGCTCGTCTCCCTGTTGCTCACCGTCGTGCTGCTGGTGAATTTCACCGTCGTGCAGGGTTTCCGGGAGCAGCGTTACGCCCAGAACCCGCTCAACGCGCGCACGTTCGTGGAACTCAAGCAGATCAACCGCGGCAACATCAACGCTGGCGGACAGGTGCTCGCCGAGTCCTACCAGGATGAGAACGCCTTCTACCAGCGCGCCTACCCGAACATGCCGTACTCCTTCGCCCCGATCCTCGGCTACGTCTCCGACCAGTACGGCATGGCCGGGCTCGAAGCCGGGTACAACGCCGAGCTGACCGGCGAGAGTGGTCTGCGCAGCCGCTTCACCCGCACCGGCGCGGAGAAGTCCACCCCCGGCAACTCGCTCGAGTTAAGCATCGACCCGAACCTGCAGGCGCTCGGCTTCGATCTGCTGTCCAACCCGGGGTACGAGGGTGCGATTGTGGCCATGCGGCCGTCGACAGGCGCTGTGCTCGCGATGGCCTCGAGCCCCTCGTTCGACCCGAATGCCGTGGCCAACTCCGCGACGGCCGGCCCGGCGTGGGCCGAGCTCACCTCGAACCCGGCGAACCCGCTGCTCAACCACGCAACCCAGGAGCAGCTGCCCCCGGGGTCGATCTTCAAGATCATCACCACCACCGCCGCCCTGCGCCAGGGCTTCACGCCCGAGTCCCCGGTGACAGGCCAGTCCGAAATCACGCTGCCGGGCACCGACGCGGCGCTGACCAACTACGGGGGCCAGGCCTGCGCCGGCGGCGGCACCGTCACCCTGCGCACCGCGTTCGCCCTGTCGTGCAACACCGCATTCGTGCAAACCGCGCTGGACATCGGGGCCGACCCGCTGCGCGAGGCCGCCGCGGCCTTCGGCGTAGGTGAGACCTACGACCTCGGCATCCCCGCCGCCGCCGGTTCCCTCGGAGAGATCCCGGGCGCCGCGGAACTGGGCCAGTCCGCGATCGGCCAGCGCGACGTCACCATGACCGCACTGCAGGCGGCCGTGATGGCCTCGACCGTGGCCAACGAGGGACGCCGCATGCAGCCGTTCATCGTCTCGCGCGTGGTGCGGCCCAACCTGACCACCGCCAGCGAGACGCGGCCGACAGAGCTCAACGAGGCCATCACCCCCGAGGAGGCCGCCGCGCTGCGCGACCTGATGTTCGCCTCCGAGCGCTCAACGTTCGGCTACGACGGCAACGGGTTTGCCTCCAAGACAGGCACCGCGGAGCACGGCGAGGGCGCCGCCCCGCACGTCTGGTACGTCGCCTTCGACCCGGCCAAGGACGTCGCCGTCGCCGTCGTTGTCAAAAACGGCGGTAACCTGGGCCAAGGTGCCACCGGCGGTCAGGTGTCCGCACCCATCGGCCGGACTATTCTCAACGCCGCCCCCGGAGGAGGTAACTAGTGAACGCCGACAACAGGGACGAACTCCAGCAACTCGTCGGGGCCGACTACCGGCTGCAGTGGATCATCGGCCACGGTGGCATGTCCACCGTGTGGCTTGCCGACGACCGCGTCAACGACCGCGAAGTAGCCATCAAGGTGCTGCGCCCCGAGTTCTCCTCCAACGAGGAATTCCTCACCCGCTTCCGCAACGAAGCACTCGCCGCCGAGGGCATCAACTCCCCCAACGTGGTGGCCACCTACGACTACCGCGAGGTGCAGACCAGCGCGGGCTACTCCATGTGCTTCATCGTCATGGAGTACATCCGCGGTGAATCCCTCGCCGACCTCATCGCCCGCGAGGGCAAGCTCGACGAGGCGCTCGCCCTCGACGTCCTGGAACAAGCTGCGCACGGCCTCGCGGTGATCCACCGCATGGGCCTGGTGCACCGCGACATCAAGCCGGGCAACCTCATGATCACCCAGAACGGGCAGGTCAAGATCACCGACTTCGGCATCGCCAAGGCGGCCGCCGCGGTGCCTTTGACCCGCACCGGCATGGTGGTGGGCACCGCCCAGTACGTCTCCCCGGAGCAAGCGCAGGGCATGCGCGTGACCTCCGCCAGCGACGTCTACTCCCTCGGCGTGGTCGGCTACGAGATGCTCTCCGGCGCCCGGCCGTTCACCGGCGACTCCTCGGTCTCGGTGGCGCTCGCGCACGTGTCGGCGGCGCCGCCGGCGATGTCGACGTCGATAAGCGCCCCGGCCCGCGAGCTCGTCGAGATCGCCCTGCGTAAGGACCCGCAGGTGCGCTTCCACGACGGCAACGAGATGCAGCTCGCCGTCGCCCAGGTGCGCAAGGGGCTGCGGCCCGCGCAGCCGAGGGGCGGGGCGACCACCCAGGTCGCCGTCGAGCCGTCTGCGACAGCCTCGACTCAGATGCTGGCGTCGGTAGCGCAGCCGACGACGATGCAGCCCGCCGACTGGCGCGACGGCCGCACGCGCGCGGCGGCCCCGACCGCCCACGTGGCGCAGCGCCAGCGGCCGGCGGTGGAGCCGGAGGACGAGAAGCGGGGCGGTTTCGCCCTCGGCCTCGGCCTTGCCGCGGTGATTCTCGCCGCTGGCGGCGCACTCGTGTGGGCGTTCACGGCCGGCCCCCTCGGCGGGAATACGCAGGTGACGTCGACGACTCCGACCATCATCACCGAAACCGAGACGGTCACGCCCACTGAGCGGCCTGCGGCACCCACGACCGAGCGAACCGCGGAGCCGAGCACGCCGCGCGAGAGCCGACCCAGTTCGGAGCCGAGCTCACCGCGCGAGAACCCCGGCACCCTCACCATCTCCGATGAGCCGCCGACACCCGTGCCAGAGCCGGACCCCCAGGAACCGCCGACGCAGCCTCTTCCGGAGGACGACACGATCGCTCCCCCCGAGGCATCTACGGCACCGGCGCCGTCCAACCCCGCCCCCGGCGGGGCCGACGCACCCGCGGAAACCGTGGCCAACGGGCCGGTTGCCGCACCCGAGATTCAGCTCCCCCCGATTCCCCAGATTGGCGGTACCCCATGACACTGATCGCTGACCGTTACGAACTCGGCGAGTCCATCGGCACCGGCGGCATGTCCGACGTCTACGCCGCGACCGACACCGCGCTCGGCCGCACCGTGGCCATCAAGATGCTCAAGCTGGACATGGCGCGCGATGAAAGCTTCCGAGAGCGGTTCCGCCGGGAGGCGCAGAACTCCGCGCGCCTGAACCACCCGAACATCGTCGCCGTGTTCGACACCGGCGAAACCACCATCGACGGCCTCGAAGTGCCCTACATCGTCATGGAGATCGTCCACGGCCGGAACCTGCGTGACATCGTGCGCGAGGACGGCCCGCTCACGCCGCACGCCGCGGCGGAGTTCATGCTGCCGGTCACCACTGCGCTCCAGGCCAGCCACGACGCTGGCATCATCCACCGCGACATCAAGCCGGCGAACATCATGGTCACCAACATGGGCGAGGTCAAGGTGATGGACTTCGGCATCGCCCGCGCGCTTGACGACGCCACCTCGGCCATGACCCAGACCTCAGCGGTCATCGGCACAGCCCAGTACCTCTCCCCGGAGCAGGCACGCGGCAAACCCGCCGACGGACGCAGCGACATCTACGCACTCGGCTGCGTCATGTACGAGGCCGTCACGGGCACCCCGCCGTTCGAGGGCGAGTCCCCGTTCGCCGTGGCCTACCAGCACGTCCAGGAGGATCCGGTCCCGCCGAGCGAGCACATCTCCGGCCTGGCGGAAAACGAGGCGGTCAACATCGACGCGGTGATCCTCACCGCGATGGCGAAGCACCCGGCGGATCGCTACCAGACGGCCACCGAGATGGCCGAGGACCTGCGGCGCCTCATGCGCGGCTCGGTCACCCAGGCCGCGCGCACGCACCTCGCGTACAACCAGCCGGCCCAGGACCGGGGCACTTACCAGGACGCCACGATCGTGTCTGGTTCTGCCGTCGCCGCCCGCCCGGTTGAGGTGCTTCCGGAAGAAGACGATGCCTGGTACGCGGACGAACCCGCTGCCAGCCGCTACGCCGAGCACCGCCGCGCCAATGAGAAGACTTCCGGTGCCAGCTGGATGCAGTGGGTTGCGGCCCTGCTCGGCCTCGTCCTGGCCGGAACGATGGCGTACATGGCGTACAACTTCTTCACCGACAGCGGTGGGCGCGGCTTCGGCCTGCAGGAGACACTGGTGGAGGTACCGGAGCTTGCGGGCATGACCCGCGCCGAGGCCGTCAGCACGCTCGAGGGCATGGGCCTGCAGGTCGCGCTGAGCGACACCCCCAGCCCCGACGTACCGCGCGGCGAGGTCCTGGGCACGAACCCGACCGCCGGCTCGCAGCTGCGCCCCGGCACCCTGGTTACCGTGTCAGTCTCCTCGGGCCGCGAGCTGACCGATGTCCCCGACGTCACCGGCCTCAACCCGCAGGACGCCGCCGCCGCGCTTGCCGACGCCGACCTCGAGCTCAACACCCAGTTGCGCAGCGAGTTCAGCGAGGACGTGCCTGAGGGCGAGATCATCTCGCAGAATCCCGTGGCCGGCGCGCAGCTGTCCAAGGGCTCACAGGTCTCCGTAGTCGTGTCCAAGGGCCACGAGAGGGTCACCGTGCCGTCGCTCGTGGGCATGGACGTCAACCAGGCCAGCGCGATGTTGACCTCGATGGACCTGCGTGCCGCGATCACAGAGGTCGACTCCGAAAAGCCCGAGGGCGAGGTCGTCGCCGCCGCCGGTGAGAACACCGATGTCGAGACCGGCACCGCCATCGAGCTGCGCGTATCCAACGGCATGCTTATGCGCATGGTGGACATCGGGCGGATGAACCCGCGCGAGGCCGACGACGCTCTGCGCCGCGCCGGCTGGCGCGGCCGCCTCATCGCGGGACCGACCGTGCCCACAGGTGCGGCGGTGGACCAGGGCCTGATCGGCCACCAGTCCGTCGAGCCAGGCCAGACGATCCGCAGGGACCAGGAAATCCGCTACAACCTGTGGGAGTTCGATCCGCTCGCGCTCCTGCCCCGCGGGTAAGCACGCAACGGGTGGTAAAGTTCCGCCCAGGACAAGCCCGCCGGTGCGCGGCGGGCTGAAGAAGTGAAGGGTATGTAGATGCCAAAGGCAAAAGTCACGAAGGACACCCACGCAGCGCCGAGCTCGCCCGCAGGCGTGTCCCGCACCCCGGTGAAGATCAACACCGGCGGAACGCCGCTGTGGTACAAGATCATCATGTTCGGCCTGATGATCCTGGGCCTGGCATGGCTCATCGTGTTCTACGTCGCGGGCGACCAGATCGCGTTCCTGCGCGAGCTCGGCCCCTGGAACTACCTCATCGGGTTCAGCGGGCTCATTGCCGGGCTGTTGATGACGATGGGTTGGCGCTAAAAGTCGGGCGTCGATAAGCGTCTTCCGCGTTGTGCGGGAGGCGCTTTTTTCGTGCCTGGGGGTCTGGCCAAATCGAACAGAATACAACCGCCGCAGTAGGTGTTCGCGGAGACACGCCGGGGTTGCGGCTTGTTAGTTTCCCACCCCCCAAAGTTATCCACAGGCTGTGTAATCTTTTGTGGAAAGAGCAGTTATCCCCACCTGTGGATAAACCTGTGCACTACTTGCGCACATACGAAAGGTGAGCGAGGATGACCAGCGCAGATGCAGGTAGAGGTGCTGAGCACACGCGCGGTTCGCCCCCCTGTTCTAGGAATTACACGATTGTATCTATCCACATTGTGGGCAAAGCCTGTGGAATTATCCCCGTGGGTACAACCTGGGGATAACCCGTGGACAACTCCACAACCACCCACGCGGCCGCGGCAAGCAGGGCCACAACCGCGCCTGCGGACCGGGTCGCCGCGCGCGGCGAGGTCACCGGCCACGCGGCTGCCGCCCCCACCAACAACCCGCCCAGGTGGCCCCACAGGCTCACCCCGGACGTCACCAGGGAAAACACCACATTGAGTACGACCAAGGCGAGGGGTGCGCGCAGGTCGGTCCGGCGCCGGTACGCGACCGCCACCAGCACCCCCATCAGCGCATACATCGCCCCGGACGCCCCCGCCGTCGGCGTATCGAAATTCATCGCCAGCACGCTTGCCGACGACCCCAGCACCCCCGCCCCGTACACAAGCACATACGGGCCCGAGCCCACGAAGCGCTCCACCTCCGTGCCGATCAGCGCGAGCATGAACAGGTTCACGAAGATGTGCGTGGGGTCAACATGGAGGAAGCCCGCCGCAACCGTGCGCAGCCAGCCCCACTCCTCGCCGCTGGCGAGCGGACCGTACAGCACCATCCGCGTGCCCAGCGTGGAACCCCACACAGGGTTGGTCAACGACTTCGCCTGCATCGACGTGAGCGCATAGACAGCAAGGCACGCTAAGGCGATGGCGGCGGAAACAGGGGTGCGGTGGAAAAGACGGGAAACGTTCATGTTTAGGCGTGGTGCTCCAGGGTCGCGAAAGGCCCCTCGCCGCCAATCAAAAGCGAACGAGGGGCCGAACGGTGTGACTTAGTTCTCGATGTCGATGGACTCGATCACGACATCCTCGACCGGGCGATCCATGCGGCCCGTGCGGACCTTCGAGATCTCCTCGACAACCTTCTGGGACTCCGGATCAGTGACCTCGCCGAAGATCGTGTGGCGGTTGTTCAGATGCGGGGTCGGCACAACCGTGATGAAGAACTGGGAGCCATTCGTGCCCGGGCCAGCATTCGCCATGGCCAGCAGGAACGGGCGGTCGAACTGCAGCTCCGGGTGGAACTCGTCCGCGAACTGGTAACCCGGGCCACCGGTGCCTGTGCCGGTCGGGTCGCCGCCCTGGATCATGAAGTCCGGGATGATGCGGTGGAAGATCGCGCCGTTGTAGAACGGGCCCTCCGTGGTGCCGCCGGCATTCTTCGTGGAGTAGTCGCCCTCGCCGTTGGCCAGGCCGACGAAGTTCTCGACGGTCTGCGGCGCGTGGTTGCCGAACAGGTCGATGCGGATGTCGCCGTGGTTGGTGTGCATTACTGCAGTCTGAGTCTTCATAGTCATGCTGACCAGGATACGCGGGAGTGCGCGAGGTGGTGGTGTGTGGGTTTGTGGGCGGGTTGCGTGGGGGTTGTGGGTGGGTTGTGTGTGAGCGGGCGTGGGCGTGCGCGGCGCAGGGCGAGCGAGTACGACCTCAGCGACAGCTTTCCTGGAGTTTTGCTCGCGGAACGCGCTTGAGGACGTGCACGGGGCGAGCGTGGCACACGACGAGCGTGGCACACGACGAGCGTGGCACACGACGAGCGTGCACGACCTCAGCGACAACGCTCCTGGGGTTTCGCGCGCGGAACATGCTTGAGGACGTGCACAGGACGAGCGTGCACGACCTCAGCGACAACGCTCCTGGGGTTTCGCGCGCGGAACATGCTTGAGGACGTGCACAGGGCGAGCGTGGCACACGACGAGCGTGGCACACGACGAGCGTGCACGACCTCAGCGACAACGCTCCTGGGGTTTCGCGCGCGGAACATGCTTGAGGACGTGCACGGGACGAGCGTGCACGACCTCAGCGACAACGCTCCTGGGGTTTTGCGCGCGGAACATGCTTGAGGACGTGCACAGGGCGAGCGTGGCACAGGGCGAGCGTGCACGACTTCAGCGACAACGCACCCAACGCTCCCCAGGCGCTATCTAACTGCCATACTTCCCTGCCACGACCGCGTCGCGGGCGGCGACCAGGTTGCGCAGGGAGGGCTCGACTTCGGCGTAACCGCGGGTCTTCAAACCACAGTCGGGATTGACCCACAGTCGTCCGGACGGCACGTGCGCAAGCGCGGCGCGCAGCAGGTCAGCGACCTCGTCTTGGGAGGGCACGCGCGGGGAGTGGATGTCCCACACGCCCGGGCCGATCTCGGAGTGGAAGCTCGAGTCGATGTCCTCGAGCAGCTCCATGCGGGAGCGGGCGGCTTCGATGGAGGTGACGTCGGCGTCGAGGCCGGCGACGGCGTCGATGATCTGGCCGAATTCGGAGTAGCAGAGGTGGGTGTGGATCTGCGTGCCCGGGCGCGCCTCGAGGGCGACGAGGCGGAAGGCGCGCACTGCCCAGTCGAGGTAGGCGGGGCGTTCGTCGGCGCGCAGCGGCAGGAGTTCACGCAGGGCGGGCTCGTCGATCTGGATGACTTTGATGCCGGCGGTTTCGAGGTCGCGGACTTCGTCGGCAAGCGCGAGCGCGATTTGGTCGGCGGAGACGGCGAGCGGGACGTCGTCGCGCTTGAAGGACCAGGCCAGGATGGTGACGGGGCCGGTGAGCATGCCTTTGACGGGCTTGGTCGAGAGTGATTGGGCGTAGGTGGCCCAGTCGACGGTCATAGGGGCGGGACGGGAGACGTCGCCGACGACGATGGGTGGGCGGGTGCAGCGGGAGCCGTAGGATTGGACCCAGCCGTTGTCGGTGACGACGAAGCCGTCGAGAAGCTCGGCGAAGTACTGCACCATGTCGTTGCGCTCGGCCTCGCCGTGGACGAGGACGTCGATGCCGATCTGTTCCTGCAGCTCGATGACGTTTTTGATTTCGGCTTTGAGGGCGTCGTTGTAGTGGGCGTCGGAAAGCTCGCCGGCCTTGTGGTCGGCGCGGGCCTTGCGGATCTCGGGCGTTTGCGGGAACGAGCCGATGGTCGTCGTGGGCAGGTCCGGCAGGCTGAGTTCCTCGCGCTGGATGCGCTGGCGCTCCTCGAAGGCGGGGGCACGCTTGACCTCGCCCGCGGGAAGCTTATCGACGCGCCCCGCAACCGCCTCGCTGTGAATCGTCGCCGACTCCCGGCGCGTGCGCACCGCGCGGTCGGACTGGGCGAAGGCCTCGACCGCGGCGTCGGGGCCCGCGGCGAGGGCGGCGACTTCGGCGATCTTCTCGTCGGCAAACGACAGCCAGGGGGCGACCTCGACCGGCAGGTTGCGCTCGGCGTTGAGCGTGTGCGGCACGTGCTGCAGGGAGGTCGAGGTGGAGATGGAGACCCGCTCCCGGCCCAGGGACTTTAAGACCTCGGTGCGTTCGCGGAGGTTGGCGGCCCAGACGTTGCGGCCGTCGATAAGCCCTGCAACGAGGTGGATATTCACCGGGAGCTTGGCGACGCTCCCCGGGTACCCACCGTCGGACTCGAGCGCCCACGGCGCGAGGTCCACGTGAAGTGCCTCGGGGGCGAGCTCGGCGAGCACAGGCAGCGCCTCGCGGGCGGCGCCGTACGGGGTGGTCAGGTAGACATTCGGGCGGTTGTCGCTGGCCAGGAGGGTGCTCCATGCCTCGCGCAGGTGCCCGGCGATCTCGGCGTCGGGCGTGGACAGGTCGGCGACGACGGCCGGCTCGGCAACCTGGACCCACTCCACGCCGGCGTCCTTGAGCGCGGCGAAAATCGCGCCGTATGCTGCGGTGACTTTGTCCAGCAGGGACCACTCGGCGGGCTTGGACAGCGCGAGCAGAGTGACCGGGCCGACGAGGTAGGGGCGCACAGTGTGTCCGGCCTCGCGGGCCTCCTCGACAATGCGGACGATGCGCTCCGGCACCGGGGTGATGTCCTGGCCGGCGGCGACCTCGGGCACCAGATAGTGGTAGTTGGTGTCGAACCACTTCGTCATCTCGAGCGGCACACGGGAATCGTTGCCTCGTGCAAGGGCGAACTCCTCGTCGAGGTCAGTACCGCCCGGGACAAGGCCTACGGTCAGGGCGGTCTCGAGCACCTGGTCGTAATGGGCGACGTCCGCCGGGATGGCGTAATCCTCGGTCAGCCCGAGGTCGCGCAGGTGGTTGTACGTGTCAATGCGCAGGGCGCGCGCCGTGGAGCGGAACGTCTCGGCATCGATGCGCCCGGCCCAGTACGACTCAAGCGCGCGCTTGAGCTCGCGGTTGGCTCCGATACGTGGGTAACCCTCGATGGTGATTGTTGGGAATGTCGTCGCTGTTGTTGTCACTGTTGTTGTCCTTTAAGTCAAGAGAGTGTGTGGTCAGGGTTGGGGAATGCCCACGCGGTCGAGCAGGTCGCGGGTGACGCGGATGTCGTTGTGGGTGTAGATGTGCAGCCCGCCGGCGCCGGCGTCGAGGATCGCGCGGGCGAGCTCGGCGGTCATCTGCATGCCCACCTCGTATTCCTCCTCCGGGGTGGCCGCGGCGGCGAGGCGCGCCGTCACCCGCTCGGGGACAGTGATCCCGGACAGCACGCCCATGCGTTCAACCCGCTTCAGGCTGGTCATGGGCATGATGCCCGGGATCAACGGGATCTTTACCCCGGCGAGGCGGGAGGTTTCGGCGAACGTGGTGTAGTCCTGCGGGTCGAAGAACAGCTGGGTGATGGCGAAGTCGGCACCGAGGCGCTGCTTAGCCAGGAGTACATCGAGGTCCTCGTCGAGGTTGCGCGATTCCGCGTGCCCCGAGGGGTAGCAGGCAACTGACAGGGCGAGCTTGCCGGCGGCCAGGCGAAATGCCTGCTCCTCCTCGACGTCGCGGATCAGGTTGAGCAGGTCCGTGGCGTGCTGCAGGTAGCCCTCCGGCAGGCTGGTCTGGCCGGGCGGCAGGTCGCCGCGCAGGGCGAGGAAGCCGCGCACGCCGGCGTCGAGAAGCGCGCGGATCCAGTCCACGAGCTCGTCTTTCGTGCCCGCGGTGCAGGCGAGGTGGGCGATCGGGCGCAGCGTGGTGGTGCGCGCGATGCGGGCGATGAGCTCCGCGGTGCCGGTCAGCCAATCGGAGCGGCGTGACGAGGTGACCGCGACGTAGTCGGGTTCATAGGCGGCGAGCCCTGCGATGAGCTCGTCGAGGCGGGCGAGGTCGGTGGTGGCGGTGTTGGTTTCAGTGCCGGCGAGGCGCGGCGGGATGAGCTCGAAGCTCAGCGCCGTTTTTGCCCGGCGCCTCGGGGCGGCGGGTGTTTCGTCGGGGCGGTCCAACGGTGCCGAGGCGGAGACCAGCGGAAACGCTGTGCACACGCGCGGGGCAGGGGTGGACAACCGCGACGAAGGGAGATTCTCACGCATGAGAAATGACCTTTCGTAAGCGGTGTTGTGTCGCCGGGCCCGGCGCTGGAGAAGCAACGTTGTTAGACAACATAAGGAGGCCGAAAACCTGAAACAATCAGCTCTGTCTACTTTTTGCTATCCACGCAGGTCATGACGTGTGCAGAATTGAATATTAATGCCCAGTGAACGGCCCATAATGGACAGCTCTGTTCACTTTTTCGCGCCCCCGGAAACGTGCGGGCGGCTAGGATTGCACCCAGTTAGGCAGTGATAAGTAACAAGGAGACACCATGAACCTCATGACCGCACGCCTGGCGCTGAGCGCCGCCGGCTCCGCCCTGGGCTACTTCCGCTCGCTGGACGACAAGAAGCAGCGCGAGGTTTACGACGCCATCGTCGATGCCATCAAGAACGACGACATCGACAGCATCGAGGACCTGGCCGACGTGCCGGAGCTCGAGGGCGTGTACAACGCCGCGCGCGCCGAGGCCGGCGACATCACCCGTTCCTCCCGGGCCCGCCTTGCGCGCCGCCGCACCGAGTTCGACGCCTCCGCCCCGCTGCGCGAGGCACGCATTGAGCAGCTCAAGGCCGAGGCCAAAGCGAACCGCGGAAACTCGGGCGCCGCAAAGGCCGCCGCCATCCTCGCTGGCGCCGCGGCACTCGGCGGCATCGGCTGGGCCGTGTACACCTTCCTGGTCAAGGACCGCTTGGGCACGAACGACGACATCACGTTCCGCCCGATGGCTCCGCGCACGGAGACCGACGAGCGCGGCAACGCGACGCTGGTTTACTCCACCACCACCGAGGACGACCGCGAGGCGCGCGTCGGGTCCGCCGGCCCGCTCGGCGAGGAGCCGGCGGAGCGCGACGAGGAGCTTCTGAGCTCCATCGATGCGCAGCTGTCCACGCTGGACACGCTTGACGACGACCAGCGCCGAGGCACCCGCTAACCCTCCTTTCGCCCCCAGGCTGGTGGGCTGCGGTTGTGATTCTTTCCACGCTCCTGGCGTTTGATACCCCGTGGGGGTACGGCCGGGGTACGGTGGGCACCACAGTTGCCATTGTTGGCAATGGTTTCCGTCTAGCAAAGGAGCGTTCCATGAACCGCACCCTCACCGCCGCCGTCGCGGCCTCGGCCCTCGCCCTCGCCGCCTGCTCGCCCGCGGGAGAGACGGCCTCGACACAGGTCTCCTCGAGCGCTGAGACGAGCACAGCGACGAGCACGCAAACCAGCTCGAGCGCTGCTGCTGAAGCGGGCCACGTCCACGACCACGGGGACCACCCGTCCGACGGCGGCCCCGCCCCCGCCGGCATGGTCGAGGCCACCAACCCGACCTACCCCGTTGGCACCGAGGTCACCCTGACCGGCGATCACATGCCCGGCATGGAAGGCGCTGACGCCACCATCGTCGGGGCCTACTCCACGAACACCTTCGCCGTGAGCTACGACCCCACCGACGGCAGCCCGCGCGTGACTAACCACAAATGGGTTGTGCAGGAAGAGGTCGTCGGTGACGGCGAGCTTTCCGAGGGTTCCGTTGTCACGCTCAACGCAGACCACATGCCCGGCATGGCGGGTGCGACGGCGACGATCGACTCAGTGACCGATCAGACTGTGTACATGGTCGATTTCGCAACCGACGGCATGACCATGAAGAACCACAAGTGGGTTGTGGAGGACGAAATCGCGCCGCGCGCATAGCGGTATTCACGCGTAGCGTTGGTGTAGGAGCGGTTGCGCCGTCCGCGTAACCGCCTTATCATGTTGATACGTCACCAATTAATCCAGGAGGAACCATGTTCAACCCGCTGAAGCTCATCCCGACCGGCATCAACACTGCTCAGGACTCCGCCAGCTGCAAGGTTGCATCCGCAGCGCTGCGCGCCCCCATCGGCCTTTTCATCCTCAACTCCGGCGTAGGCAAGTTCAGCGCCGACCGGGAGACCGCCGAAGGCCTCCAGGGCATGGCTGCCACGGGCTTGCCGTTTGTCAAGGAGATGGACGCCGAGAACTTTGCCAAGCTGCTCGCTACGGCTGAGACCTCCCTCGGCGCCGCGCTGCTTCTCCCCTTCATCCCGAACCGCCTCGTCGGGCTCGGGCTTACGGCTTTCTCCGCGGGCTTGCTGTCGATGTACTTCGGCAACCCGGACATGACCCGCGAGGACGGCATCCGCCCCTCCCAGAGTGGTACGGCACTGGCCAAGGACTCCTGGCTTGCCGCTGCGGGTGTCGCACTCGCCACGCTGCCGCGCCGCTAGTTAACACCCCACGCCGCACCCTGTCCGCGACCCCGCGGGCGGGGTTTTCGCGTACGTTGCGGTCGGTGTGAGCACGCTTATCGACGCCTCCCCAGCCCCCCCTCCGCTCGAGCTAAAAACACAAGGCTAAGAATCCACGAATAGTCCGGAAAAACCCGCATTCTTAGCCTTGCGTTCTTAACCGGAACCGGAACCAGCGCCGGGAGTTAGTGGACAGCACCTCGGTGGTAGCCCAAGGGACTGAAGTTGGCATATCTAGCGGTTTTCGGGCCGAGGTAGGAGTGCAAGGCTTGTTTTGGCCCGATACTAAATGTTCTGAGCAGTGGGTATGTGGGAAAGGGACAAACTCTCTGTGTCTAACCCGCACGTAACTCAATTAGAAACCACCTACGCGGGGTCAAAAATGTGCGAACCACTGCTCACTAGGTCTACCAACCGAGCTCACGCCATCCAAAGGTTCTGAAGCGCTCCTATCTGACCCTGCCGGAGCGCTGCCGATTTTGAATACACCCACGTACTACCGCTAGTCGTCCATCTCCGCGAACGCTTCCTCGACGGAGTCATGCTCCTCACGGGATTCGCGCCACACCTCGATGAACGCTCCGATGTTGATGGCAGCGATGATGAGTCCCGCCACGATGTCGAACCACGCAGTCGGCCAGACGAAGGTAAGAACTCCCGCGACGATGATCAGCACGTTGGCGAGCGCGTCGTTGCGCGCCGCCAGCCACGCCCCCGTCGCCAACGACGTACCAGCATTGCGCACGCGCAGAAGGATAAAAGCGCACACAGCGTTGACCGCAAGTGCGCCGATAGCAACGAGGGTTAGCGAGCCCGGCTCGGGTGGGACAGGATTTGCGATCTTGCCTGCGACAGTCACCAACGCGGCAATCGCCGGGATCAGAATGAGGAAAGCCAGCACCGCCCCCATCACGCGGCGGCCACGGGCCGACATCGCCACAGCGAAGAAGACCAGCAGGTTGATTGCGGTGTCCTCGAGGAAGTCCGCCGAGTCCGCGAACAGGGCCGCAGATCCAATCGCCACCGCCGCCACAAACTCGACGAAGAAGTACGTGAGGTTGAGCAGCGCTACTACAAGCACTGCGCGGCGAATAGTGTTCATTGTTTCGTAGAGGTTCCTTCTCGATACACGGTGTCTCTAATGCGTGCACAGTCCAAACGCAGAGTGCCTCGAGGCTCGAACACCTACGAAGCCAGGCTCGCTTTCCAGCATCCCCACGTACGGGGCTACTTCACCACATTCCCGGGTCACGCCGCTTGGGCCGCCAGGAAATCTATAAAGGCAAATTTCGATCCACGTCCCGGGTCATATATGGATGCCTTTTCCGTGACACTGGCTTAGCTTCATTGAAGCTGCGGGGCAGCTTAACCTAAGGTAAACGTATGCTTGTAAAACGTCTTATCTCGCCAAGTATCGCAGTCGCGCTTGCGCTCACGACGGCAACTGCTGTTCCCGCGGCCAACGCGCTTCCTGCTAACCCTGTTTCTCCTCCCGTCGAGACCAACGGTTCGTGCACCGCATCTCTATCCACCTCCTCGAAGGTCACGGTTGAGGGAGATCCAACTGGTTCTCACGGTGCGCAGAACAACAAAGGACTTTTGGGCACCGTATCCATCGGAGTGCAGAACTGGAGGGGAAGCGATGGGTCCCCGAATTTCCGTCCCTGGGTTCGTACGTACGGCATCGCAGAACGATGGATGACAAACACCAGCATTGACTTCACTACGAGTGGCATTCCGGGTGACTACAGCGTCAGCGCTCACACTGACCCGATCCCCGTCGACATTCATACCGTTCCCATCACCAAGTCCTTCGAGCCGGCCCCCGGAGAGAACGGCAGTTTCACCGCGCACCTCGGCGATCTCAACGCCAACAGCAAAGGATGGGGGCCATCGGCCACAAATGCCGCCATGTGGTACGCCCTTGGACCGCAAGGTACGGTCGTAGGCAACAACAGTGCCACCGGAGCTCTGACGCTGAACACCACCGTTCTTCCCTGGCCGCAGGAAAACATCGACTGCCAGCCGCTCGGTGTCAGCGCATCCGCAGCACGCGTTATCGCTACAAATAATTCCCTGCAGAACACCGGTGCCTTTGTCACGAATGGTGACACGAACGACCACGCTCGTATGTACGGTGTGGCCTACGTACCCCGCACTAACGACAAGGTTGAGGGCGTCGAGGTAGAGGTCGCTCCCGATGGAACTGTTTTCATTAAGGCCGACCCGAGTGTGCGCGCGTTAACGGACAAGTTGGAGATCCAGCTGAAGGCTCGGCCACGCGACGACGAAGCCACCTGGGAGGCTTACAACGTTGACGGGAATGTCGGCGACCGATTCGTCGTGTTGCTGGATCACAAGCCCGGCTACTTCCACGCCATCACTAACCCCAGCGTTTCGGTTACCCTCAAGCAGAACCAGGACACCACGCTGCCCGAGGGCACCACATACACGCTGAACGGCGATCCAATCACCGACCCGGCTCTCGAGGGTTGGGAGTACGAACTCAATGAGTCCACAGGTGACCTCACCGTTACCCCGCCCGCAGATGCGAAGACGGGCAACTACATCGCCGTTCCGGTACGGGTTGACTACCCGAATGGGTATTTCAACGAGATCACCGGGCTTGTGACAGTCGTAGAGCGTGACTCGATCACTATCGTCAACCAGATTGAGAATGAAGATGGCAGCGTAACCATCGAGTTCTCCGACGGAACCGAGGTCACCGTTCCCGTGGGCAAACCAGGACCGCAGGGCCCCGAAGGTCCGCAGGGCCCTCCCGGTGAGCCCGGTGAGCCCGGTGAGCCCGGCCTAAACGGTCGCTGCGTTGCCACCGTCTCCGCGTTCGCAATCCCGCTGGTTCTGCTGGTCCCGTTGGGAATGGGAAGCCAGATGAACATCCCTGGTCTGACTCCTCTGGCACAGCAGGTGCAGCAAGCGCTGAAGGACGGCAATACTCAGCTGCAAAATGCCCTCAGCATCCACAACCCCGAGATTGCTCGCGCTGTGAATGATTTCAGCAAGGGTATGGGTGCAGATGCAGGACGTATCTTCGGCGGAGCAGCAGCCGTAGCGATCGGTCTCGCCGCCCTCAGCATTATTGCTGATTCGTGCACCCCAGGCGACAGCATGTCCTCTGGATCCAGTGAGTAAGTCTCACTCGCTGTGATTGATCCCAACGGAAGGGACCATTAGCAGCCAAAGGCACTTGTGGCCCATCGATTCTGAATCGGTGGGCCACTTTCGATGTGCGCCTTCGGAGTAAGTGCTTGAGAGCTGAATGTGGGGGGTAATGAACAAAATGTGTGCCTGTCCCGCGATACGCCCGAGCCAGTCACACATTTTCTCCATTGACCCGCGCCGGAGCCAGCCGGCAGCTCCACCTCCAAAAAGCCCCGGCGGGCACGGACGAACTCGTCGAAGGCGATGTCCTGGTGTTGGAGGTTCTCGATGTCGTGCACGCAACCTACCTTGCCTCCATCCGGGAAAACCCCCAAGGCCACTACTGTTCCTCCGCCTTAACTAGGCCGTAAAACCTGTCAAAGAATGCCTGGAGTTGCTGAATCACGCGCTGCTTCTTCTCACTGTGGCCACCTTTGGCCGCAAACCGTGACACGGGCGGCAGCACCTTCGTGAGCGAGGTGCCTGAGGTGCGCAGTATGCCTTCGCGAAACGCCGACTGCATAAAGTCGCGCGCGGGACCCGGGTGAAGGCTTTCAGCGTTGATGATCGCGTCGAGCTCCTCGCCGCACTTTTTGGCGACGAATGCCTGCCATTCCTCATCCACCGCACTGTCAACAGACACGTCGTCGACGAAGGCGTCGATAAGGTCTTTCTTGTTGCGCAGGCTCGGGCTCGCGTCGACAGCGCGGGAAATCTCGGAGCGGATCTCTTTGTCCTTTCC
>NZ_JAYWLR010000016.1:0-49076 GCF_040946405.1 Corynebacterium sp. LK2510
CTAGCCGAGTTGGCGGGGTCTTCCGCATCAACGACGAGCTGTGGGATACCTACCACTCATACGCCGGCGACCATGTCCAACCCGAAATCAGCTTCCGCGCGCACATGGACGACGCGATCGAAACCGGTTTGCTGCTTAATCGGAAGCACTATCGTGGCTCCGACCAACTCGTCTTTGGCAAGATGTACACGCGCAAAGACGTCAGCCGCCTCCTCAATTGGACGAAGAATCTGGAGTCAACGATTTACGGCTACAGAGTCGATCGTGATTCAAAGACCTGCCCCATCTTTGTGACTTATCACAAGGACGCGAACGTCTCGGAGAGCATTCGATACGAGGATTCTCTGCTTGACCCCTCAACAATGCGCTGGTTTAGCCGGCATGGACGCACACTACGCAGCGCGGAACTCCAGCCGATTCTGCACGGCGAGGTTATCCTCCATATCTTTGTGAAGCGCGAAGACGCCGATGGCGTTGCATTCCATTACCTCGGTGAAGCAGTCGCGACCGACGCACAGAACGCAACAATGCCGAGTGAGTCAGGATCTGCGTTAGATGTGGTGGTTACCAATCTCAAACTGCGCCGTCCCATCCCGTCGGATATGTTCGAGAGCATTACCGCCCCGAAGATCGCGGCAGTTCGTTAGCGCATTCAGCCCAAAGCTTCCGGCGCAGCCCCGCTAACCGAGCTCAAGCTCCTCGACCCCCGCGTACTGCCCCATTTCCGCCACGAACGACGGGTCGTGGCAGGTGAGGACGATTGCGGCTCCGCGGGATAGCCCTGCCGCAATTTCCGCGTGCGCGCGGGTGCGCCCGAGAGTGTCGAGGCCGACATCGGGCTCGTCGAGAAGCACGAGCGGGCGGTTGTACGCGAACACCTGAGCAAGCTGCGCCAGGCGCAGGTCGCGGGCAGACAGGTCGAGCGGGTGCTCCTCCGGGTCGAAGCCGCGAGCGCGGGCAAGATCCACCGAGCCGAGGAACTCCCCTACCGTCGATTCGGCTACCTGGTCTGCGCTGCGCTGCAGGGCCAGTGCCGCTTCCACGGGCGGGTGCGCCCCGTCGAGACCGGCGAGCGCACGCAGCAGCGTTGTCTTGCCGGCGCCGTTGGGCCCGCGCAGCCAGACCACCGCGCCAGGGTTCGCCACGACCCGGACCGGCTCGAGGGTGAACTCGTCGCTGCGGGCGCGTGAGAACAGACCCCGCCGTCCGCCACGGCGCGCGCCAACAACTCCGAGATCCAGCAGGTCGCCACTTGGTTCCACAGGCAGTGGGAGCTCCACGGTGGTGGTGGGAGGTGTGGTGGTGGAAAGGGTGGCGTCGATAAGCGATAGGCACTGCCCGCCGAGGTCGTGGTGGAAGGTGTGGCCAAGCACGACCACCTGGGGGCGGGATCGCGCAAGGAATGCGCGGATCAGGCGTGCGGAGTCTGCATCGAGGCCGGCGAAAGGATCGTCGAGCACGAGCACGTCTGGGTCCAGAATGGCCACGGCCGCGAACGCGAGGCGGCGCGTCTCACCGCCGGACAGCGTCGACGGGTTGCGCTCGGTAAGGTGGCTCAGCCCGGCTGCGGCGAGCATCGCTTCAGCACGTGCGAGCATTTCGTCGCGCGCGATCCCGCGCTGCTCAAGACCGATGCAGACCTCCTCGATCACGGTGTCGCGCAGGTAGGTGACATGCGCCTCCGCGTCCTGGCGCATCACCGCAGTCCCCGGGACGCGCTCGTGGAGGTAGCGGGCAAGTAGGCTCAACCCCGAGCCGGACTCCCCCACGACCTGGATGATTCGCTCGCCTCCACTGATCAGGCTCAGATCCACACAACCACCGCCACGGCGATCGCGGGGGCGAGCCAGCGCACCGCGCGCTGGAGTGAGCTATCGGGCGCGGGGCGCAGGACGGTGCGCGATCCGGGCAGGTCGTAGCCCGCCGTCTCAAGCGCGAACCCGCGGCTCGCCCCATTGGAGAGCAGGTGTGCCAGAAGGGGCAGCACCAGGTGCGGGACGACATTGCGCACGCCCAAGCGGCGCCCGCGCAGCCGGTTCGCGTCGCGGACCACCGCCACGGTGCGGGTGCCCTGCGGAAATAACTGCAGCGCGGAGCCGACGATGTAGGCCACTCGGTTGCCGCCGGGCGCGACCTGGAGGGCTTTGACCAGCTCGGGGATGCGCACGAACGCCATCGCGCCGATGAAGCAAGCCATCAGCGCCATGAACCTTAAAGTGAGCTCGCCAGCGACGGCCAGCCCATCGAGGGTGATCAGCGGCGCAATTCGCTGCGCGCCGTAGGGGGCGTGGACCAGCGTCATCGACAGCCCCGCCGGCACGGTCAGAGCCGCCACGGCTGCGACCACGCCCAGGGTCCTTGTCTTTGCAGTGGCCACCGCCAGCGCTACCGCGGCTACCGCGACTGAGAACTGCGGGAGGTTGATTCCCATGACGGCGATCCACCCCGCCAGCGCGAGCGAGAGCGCCGTGAGCGGGTTCATTAGGCCGTGGGTGTGGTGGATGCTGTGGTGGCTGTGGTTGCCGTGTCGTCGTGAAGCGGGGCAAACGATCGCGCGGTGCGATTCGGCATGGCTTTCAGGGCGAAGAAGACAACGAGCATGACGATGATCTTGTCCAGCGGGTCGGAGATGAACGACTGGAAGGTCACGGACTGCACAAGGGACGCCCCCATCTCACGGAACAGGGAGACGACCGCGCCGGTGCCCACGCCAGCGGTGCCGCCGTAGACGAACGCCGCGACGGGGGCCGCGACAATGCCGCCAACTAGCCCGAGGATCGCGCCGAACAGCACGACGCGGACGATGCTGCGGAAGGCGTCGAACTTGTGGATGAACACACCGGCGAGGTAGCCGATCAGGGCTGCACCAGCGGCGAATGGCAGGGCAGCCGGCGTGACAAGCCCCCACACGACGTTGTTGAGCGCGCCCGTGGCCAAGCCCGCGACCGGGCCCGCGAGCGCTGCGATGAGCACGGTGCCGATGGAGTCGAGGTACAGCGGGATACCGACCGAACCGGCCACCTGGCCGATGACGGAGTTGAGGATCATCGCGATCGGGATCAGGCCGATGGTGCGCGCCGGCAACACCGGCAAGGTGGCCGCCAACACGAGCAGGGTGCCGATGCCGTACCCGGCAAGGGTGATCAGGCCCTCACGCGACGAGGTGACGGATTCCCAGTCGGTAGGACGTACGAGAACGATGTAGAGCCAGGTCGCGGCGATAATTGCTGCTCCCGCGGCTGCCAAGGCCTTGCGCCCGGTTGTCCACTGGGAGTTGGTGGTGCTGAAAGAAAGTGACATTGCGTCTCCGTTTTTTACACAGGAAAAAGTGGCCCGCCTATGTCACCTCGGCGGGCGGCAGCCGCACGGCGCAGCTGGAACCGGAGGAAAGTGTAACAGGGCGCTACCTGCGACGCTGGGCCTGGCTGGGCCTGGCTGGGCACCTGGCCGAGCACAAAGTGCGGTTACTCCTCCGCGCGCGCATGGCGCACGTGCGCCAACCCGCCGCCGAAGAACTCGGCGAGTACTCCGCAGGCGCGCTCGAACTCCGCCCACGCAGCGTCGATATCCGCGCCGGTGACCACGCGCGCGTTGGGCTCGCGTTCCCACATCCCGCGCAGGTCGGCAACGGAGGTGCCGCGCATGAGCTCGGAGTCGGCTTCGACGTCGACGGTGGTCACGGTGGCGTTGTAAAGCACCGTGCCCAGCGCGACCTGGGTGGTAAGCAGGTCGTGGATCTGGGCGCGGTAGCCCTCCCCGACCTCGTCGTGGAACTCGAAGTAGAACCGCACGATGTCGGGCAGCTGCTCAGCGATAGGGGCCCCGCCAAGCTTTTCGACGACCCCCTCCAACCGCTCCGGCGTAAGCAACATGCGCTCGGTGACGCCGAGGGAGCACACCGTCAGAGGTGCTGGCGCGGCCGCGAACGCCTCCTTCGCCGCGTGTGGATCGACCCAGAAGTTCCACTCCGCGCTCGGCGTGGTGTTGCCCGGGTAGGAAAACGCCCCGCCCATGATGGTGACGTGGCGCAGTCGCGCGAAGTGCTCCGGGTGCATCCGCCGAAACGCGGCCAGGTTGGTCACGGGGCCGGTGACGATTAGGTGAAGGTCGTCGGTGCCGCGCTCGATGGCATCGCACCAGATCGTGTCCCAATCGCTCTCAACGTAGCGCTCGGGCGCGGTGGCATACCCCAGCCCGGTGTCCCCGTGGGTGTCGGGCGTGGTGGTCAGCTCCAGCTCGAGCGGGCCCGTACAACCGGCGGCGACCGGAATGGTGCGCAGGCCGCACAGGGCGAGCACCCACGCGGCATTGGCCGCGCACTGCCGCGCCTCGACGTTGCCGGCGGTGGTGGTCACAGCATCGAGTTCAATACGGCCCTCATGGTGCAGGGCCGTGAGGTACGCCAAAGCGAGGGCGTCGTCGATGCCGGGGTCGCAGTCAATGAGAACGCGCATGTCAGTCAGTCCTTTCCTGTGGCGGCGGGCTTGGTTTCCTCGCCGCGGGCGAGCCACAACACGAGGGAGAACACAGCGATGACGCTGCACGAGGCGAACGCGACGGCAAACCCGAACCTCTCGGCGAGCAGTCCCACCACGATCGGCGCGAAGATCGCCCCGGTGTCCTGCACCATTTGGTAGGTGGACAGCACTTTACCGCCCGAACGGTCGTTGCCGATGAGGTCGGCTAGCGTGGCCTGCTGCGACGGGTTCATCAGCCCGCCGCCGACTCCGGCGAACGCCGAAGTAATCACCAGCGGCCAGAAGCTCGTGGCAAAACCCATCAAGCCGGTAAAGACGGCAATGGTCACCAGGCCCGCGATGATCATGGGTTTGCGCCCGATCCTGTCGGCGAGCTTGCCTGAAAACTGCAGGGAGATCGCGGTGCCGACGGCAAAGGCAGTCAGAGCTAACCCGGCTGCGGCTCCACCGTTGGCGAACACTGCCGCGGCGAACAGCGGCAAGACAGAGGCGCGCACGCCGAAGTTGGCCCACCCGTTGGTGAAACCCGACGCCAGAAGGCTTTGATATGTCGGAGACTGCGCGGCTTCCTCCAACGGCATCGGTGGCAGGCGCGGAGGCAGCACGACCTTGCCGCGCGTGGTGGAGGTAGCCACCCACACGAGCACGGCGGCAAGCGCGACGACGATGCCGTAGATGGCAAAGGGGATGCGGAACCCGAGGAAGGACAGAGCCGCACCGATGACGGGGCCGATGATGTTGCCGAGTAGGAAAGCGGTGGCGTACATGGCGTTGGCGCGGCCGCGGATAGAAGGGTGCGTCACCCGGACGATCAGTGCCTGGGCCGACAGCGTGAACATGGTCGAGCCGAAGCCCGCGATGAACCGCAGTGCGAAAATGTGCCAGTACGCTTGGGCAAAAGCCACGAGGAACGTTGCGCCGGCCACGATGAACAGGCCGGTCAGGTACACGGGCCGCGACCCCAGCTTGTCCACGAGCAGGCCCGCACCGGGCGCGCCGATCAGGCGGGCGGCGGCGAAGATGGACACGACTGCGCCCGCGGCGGCGAGTGAAACGCCGAAGCTTGCTGTGAACTGGGGCAGGATCGGCGCGATGAACCCGTAGCCGAGAGCGATGATGAGTGCCGACGCCGCGAGGACTTTGACCGTGTCAGAAAGCCGCGGGACGAGGGCGTCGGAGGAAACTGCGGTTGCCATTGCCCATTCAGCCTAGACCTCACACAAGCACATCCGCATAATTCGAACATTCGTTCGTTCGCGTGCGATGTGGTGTCGCATGGGCGTTCTAGTCTCAGCACCATGTTCACTGACAAGAAATCCCTGCACTCCCCCGCCGCGGACCCTACTGCTCACCGTGCCACCGACCTCGCCTATGACATCGCGCGGTCTCACCCCGCCACCGTCGAAGCGCTGCGCGGAATCATCCGCCACCCACGCTCACTCTCACGCTCGACCGCTACGTGGCGCCCACCCATCAAGGCCTTGCCCCGACTGGGGCTGGGCGACGACCTCACTGTCGCTGTCACCCGGCGCAGGGTCGGGCCCCGGGCGCGCGCCCGCATCCAGGGCTACGGCGAGAAGCTGGCCCCCTCGTACCTCATCGAGCTGCGCATTACGGACCGCACCGGCCTGCCCGTCGACCCGCGGCTGTCAGAGGCCTGGGTCCGTGCGGTGCTGGACGAGGATTCCGTCGACGCCGTCCACGAAATCCCCGCGCCGCGCTCGGTCACCTACGTCTGGCTTGTGGACGCCACCTACACCCCCGTTCTGTCCCCTTCATCCATGTTTGCGGGGCTCACGGCGGCGTAGGCAGCGCGTGTGCCTAGACGTGCGCCTAGACCTCGTCTTCCTCGACCGGTACTTCGGGGATGATCAGGTCGTCCGCGTCGTCGTCGACGGCCTCGCCCAACAGCTCGGGGTCGTCCTCGCCGAAGATGTCGTAGACGTCCGGCTCGTCGAAGTCATCCTCGACAGGCAGGAGCTGGGATTCCCAGTCCTCTGCCTGGTCAGCGGCAAGGCTGAGCACGTCAAAGAGGCGGTCGAAGTCGGTGTAGGAGCCCAGGTTGAGCACCTCCGCCTCGGAGACGGCCTCGTTGTGGATGGTTTGGAACAAACGCGCGCGATCCTCGTCAGTCAGCTCCGCATCACCGTCGGATTCCCACAACTCCCCGATGGCGTCATCCATCAGATCATCGTAATTGTCGGACAGGGCCACGAACGTCACGCTTGCGGTCGGAGTGCCGTCAACGACCTCCACCAGCACTTGGATCTCGGCGCTCTCGCCGACCTCGGCCCGCACCAGCTGGTCGTTGACGCGGTCAGAGAAGAACTCCAAGTCGGAGATGCGCTCGTCCGTGCCCTCGAGCAGGTCCCGCAGCACAGTGACGACCTCGTCAGTAGCGATGTGCTCCGCGACCGTGGCCACAGCGGTCTCGACGGAAAACACCACGGAGACCAGTACGGCCTCAAATTCATCGTCGTCCTCGTCCACGTCCGCCGCCGCGATGTAGACGTTCGCAGCCGGCAAGTGGGGGTCTACCTCCACGAACTGGATCTCCACGTCAGCGGTGATCGGCACGAACATCGTCGCGTCGTGGACCCGCGATTCAATGCCGTCGCGGTCAAGGGCGGCGGCAATGTCCTCGAAAAAGCTCACAGCGCACCATTTCCTTCCAAAGTTGAGTAGGAGAATCCGTCCAGCCAGTCAGAAACACAGCTCGACTCGCCCCAGCCTAGCCACACCAACCCTCGTTCGCCGTCCAAATCGGACATGCGTTGCACTATCGGGAGCCGGTAGAAGAAATGTCGTGCGCGAACAACTCGATCAAGTCCTCCCGGTTGCCTCCCCATTCGCGCAGGTCGAACTCCTCCCAGGCGCGCCGCTGCGCCGCCTTCGGGTCGTACTCAACACGGAAATCCTCCGTAAACACCGCGGTCGCGCGCCCCGGCCGATCATCAGAACGGAACCCGTAGACCGGCCATTCCTCGCCGGGCCTGCCCTCGTGGAAAAAGGTTCCCCAGTGGTGCTGCATGACGCGGCTGACCTCGTCGAAAGCCTCGCGCGATCCAAGTCCGGCGCGCGAGCCGATCCGGTCGATCCGCGAGGCGCGCGTCGCGTCCGGGTCGCCGAAGACCACCCCAAGATCGGCGGTGTGCATCGCCCCCAGGCCGAGGCGACGCATCGTGGACGAGGCGTAGGAGAAGCGGTACATCCACGTCGGTGCCACCCAGCGGTGCGCAGTAGCCATCAACACCGCGGGTGCCCAGAACAACGCGTCGGCGACGAGCTCCGCAAAGTCGCGCCGTCCGCCGACATGTGAGTAGGTAGCCAGGACCTGTTGGGCGTTGTCGGCGTCGAAGACACTGAGTGCGCGGTGGGCGGCGCGGCGGCGGCCTTTCGTGGTCAGGTACATCGCCTTTGCGAAGCTCGCCTCGTCCTCGTTCGTGCCGATGATGAGCGGCACCGGGGCCTGCTCGCCGCGCTCGAAAACGTCGAGAGGATGGGCAGGTAGCGTCGTGCCGTCGACAGTTGGCATGAAGGCGGTGTTGAACTGTAGCGCCTCGCGGCCGTTGAGCAGCATGCTGCGGCCGACACGCACGAGCTCGCGGGCGTCCTCGTCGCGCAAGTCGTTGAGGGTGCTCAGGCGCGACATCCCCATGCCTTCTATAAGTGCGCGCACCCACATTGCCGCCTGCACGCGCGAGTGGACGCTGGCACACGGTGGCGACTGTGCGATGCTGCGGTGGAAGAGCCCGCGCGCGGCGGGGGAAGCCATCAGATGCGTCACCGCCGCACCGCCGGCGGATTCGCCCATGATCGTCACGTTGCCTGGGTCGCCGCCGAACGCGGCGATATTGTCGTGCACCCACGCCAGGGACAGGATCTGGTCGGTCAGCGCCGGGTTGGCCACGCAGTCCTGGCCGATCGAGCGAAAGTCGAGGTAACCCAACACGCCCAGGCGGAAGTTCACGGAGACGTAGACGACGTCGGTGGCCGTGGCCAAGGCGTGGCCTTGCAGCACCTTTTCGTGGCTCGCACCGGTAACAAACGTGCCGCCGTGGAAGTAGACCACGACGGGCAAGACGTCGTCCGTATCGGGCCGGACGATGTCGAGCGTGAGGCAGTCCTCCGCCCCGACCACGGCATCCTTCCACCCAAATGACCCTTGCAGTGCCGGCAGCGCATAGGAGGTGCAGTCCTTGACTCCGGTCCACTCTTCGGCGGGCCGGGCGGCGCGGAAGCGTCCCTGACCGGATGGGTCCGCCCCGTACGGAACCCCGCGCCATGTGCGCACCCCCGAGTTCTCGTCGACGATCCCTCGCACCTGTCCCGCCGCTGTGCGCGCGATGGGCCCTGACGCTGAATCCATACACCCCACCTTAGCGAGACATTAGACTTTGTTCTCTGCGGTGAGCGCCCACGGGCACGCCCCAGCTGTTACTCGGGAATGAGCGAGGCGCCGCCGCGCATTGAATAGAGAGTTAGAACAAAGTCACGTCGGCGCGCACCGAAATACGCGCCGCGATACAAGCACTGGAGGACACCATGGTTTTCAACCGGAAGAAGGACCCCGAGGTAGGCGAGATTATTACGGACGCGCTGAACTCCGACACGGCGGCCCTCGAGAAGGAGGCAGGTCCGATCGGTCGCGCGTTTATCTCCACGGTGGACAAGGCCGTTCACTTGCAGACCGGCCCCATCCAGTCGTACGTGAACTGGGTGCGTCGCCAGAATCCGGAAGCGACTCCCGCCCAGGTGCAGGAGATTATGGACAAGCACTTCCGCAACACCGTCTCCGGTACGGGCGCGGGAGCCGGTCTAGCCGCCGCAGTTCCAGGCGTCGGCCTGGTCACCGGCACCGCAGCCATCGCCGGTGAGTCCGTCGTCTTCCTCGACCTCGCGGCGTTTTACACCATGGCCAGCGCGTACCTGCGCGGCGTAGACATCAGCGACCCGGAGCGCCGCCGCGCCATCGTGCTCGTCGTGCTCACCGGCGCGAAGGGCCTCGCGGTGGTTGATACCCTGCTCGGCGAGAATGGCGGCAAGCTGCCCACGGCGGCAACCTTGTCGCGCTTCTCCGGCCCGACGCTGGCGGAGGCGAATAACATCCTCACCCGCGCCGCGATGAAGTCGGTGACCCGCCGCCTGCGCCGCGCGTGGATTGGCAAGCTGCTGCCGCTCGGCCTCGGCGCGATTGCCGGCGCCGGGGCGAACCGCAAGCTCGCCGCCACGGTCATCGACGGTGTCTCCCCGAGTCTCGGCCCGCTGCCCGCGCAGTTCCCGGCGGAGCTCACGAGCGTAACCGCGTCGAGTGAGATCACCGAGCCCAGCGATTCCAAGAAGGGCCTGCTCGAGTTCGTCTCCGGCGCCTTCGACCGCGACAAAAAGTAGCCCGCCCCGCCGTGCGTCCACCTCACACCCGGCGCGGCCTTATGCTGCGCTCCTTGTTGGCCAACCGCGGCACGGCCGCGCTCGCGTTCGGCTGCGCGGCGCTGGCGGCACTGCTCCAGGTCGCGCTTCCCGCGTTGACGGGCCGCGCCATCGACGTCGCCACCGGCACCGTTGACGGATCTGTCACTCGCATCGCCTGGGCAATGGTCGGTGTCGCGTGTGCCACCTACGCACTGTCCTGGGTGCGCCGCTGGACGGCGGGACACCTCGCGGCATCCAGCCAGCACTGGGTGCGGGTGAACCTGTTGCGCACCCTGCAGCGACTCGACGGGCCGGGCCAGGACGACATCGTCACCGGCCAGGTGGTCTCGCGCTCGATTTCGGACCTCAACCAGTTCCATATGGTGCTGGGCACACTGCCGATCTTTGCCACCCGGGCACTACAGCTCGTGATCACGCTCGGCGCGATGTTCGCCATGGATGTGCGCCTCACCGTGCTATCGCTAGCGCTTTTGCCGCTTATCCTGTGGGAAGCAAACCGCTCGCGCACGACCCTCTACGCCGCTACGTGGGTCAACCAGCAGACCACCGCGGATGTCGCCGCCCACGTCGAGCAAACCGTTTCGGGTGTGCGCGTGGTCAAGGCGTTCGGTCGCGAGCAGCGCGCCATCGACGAGCTCGACCGTCTCAGCAGCACTCTTTACGCGGTGAAGATGCGCTCGGCGAAGCTCACCGCGCGTTTCCAACCGGTCCTGAGCCAATTGCCGAAGGTTGCGCTGGTCATCACCATCGTCGCGGGTGGCCTCACCGCAATCTCAGGCGGGATCAGCATCGGCGGCTTCGTCGCGTTCACCGCGTATCTAACATCGATGACCAGCATGATGAGCATGCTCACCAACCAGTACGTGCGCCTGCAGATGGGCTCGAGTTCCATCGACCGCCTCGACGAGGTTCTCACGCTGAGCCCGCAGCGCCCAGAGCCGGCCGATCCCGCACCCGCCCCCGCAGGCCCCACTGGCATCCGCTTCGACAGCGTCGGCTTCACCACGAACAGCCACACGGTGCTCGACGGCTTCTCGCTCGAGGCCGGCCCCGGTGAGTTCGTCGCGCTCGTCGGCCCGCCCGGCGCGGGCAAGTCCATGGCAGTCCAGCTCACGGGCGCGTTCTACACCCCGGACACCGGGAGCATCTCGCTTATCGACGCCCACGGCACCCCCACCTCCTACGCCGACCTCACATCCGCAGCCATCCGCGAGAAGGTCACGTGCGTCTTCGACGAGGCGTTTTTGTTCTCCTCCTCGCTGCGCGACAACATCGCACTCGGCGCCCCGGGCGGGCGCGCCACGGACTCTGAGATCCGCCAGGCCGCCCGCCTCGCCTGCGCAGAGGAGTTCATCGACGACCTGCCCGACGGCTTCGACACCCTCGTCGGCGAGCGCGGTCTGACTCTGTCGGGTGGCCAGCGCCAGCGCGTCGCGCTCGCCCGCGCCCTGCTCTCGCGCCCCGCCGTGCTCGTGCTTGACGACGCAACCAGCGCCATCGACGCCGAAACCGAGGCAACCATCCTGCGCAACCTACGCGACACCCTCGGCGAGACCACCGTCATCGCTGTCGCCCACCGCCAATCCACCGTGGACCACTCCGACCGCGTGGTCGTTATGGAAAGCGGCACGGTCGTCGCGGACGGCCCGCGCGCGGATGTCGTCGCCACCCCCGCCTACCGCGAGCTGATGGCCCCGGAACAAACCCCACAGCCAGAATCAACTCCCGCGCCGCCGCTCGGCCGGGAAGTGCTGTGGCCGGACGTCGAGAAGCGTGCGAGCGAACACGTCCCGACCGCACCCCGTGGCATCGTCGCGACCGCGCAACTGCGCGAGCGTGTCGCCCGCCTGCCCGCGGCCACGGAGCAGCCCCGCCTCGACCCTGCCCCACTGCGCGAACCGGGCCGTCCATTCCGGGTCGCCGAGCTATTCACAGCCGTGAGGTGGCTGATTGCCGCTACCGTTGTGCTCCTCGTTATCGGCGTGCTCGCGGATCTGGCCTTCCCCACCCTCGTGCGCGCCGCCATCGACCGCGGCATCGAGCCGCACGACCCGCGCGCGCTGTGGGCTGTGGGCGCCCTAGCCTTAGGCGTGGTTGTCATCGCCTGGGCCGCGGAGGCACTCATGACGGTGCTGAGCTCTCGCTCGGGCGAACGTCTGCTCTACGGGCTGCGCCTGCGCAGCTACGCGCACCTGCATAGCCTGGGGATGTCCTACTTCGAGCGTCACCTCTCCGGCCGGATCATGACGCGCATGACCACCGACATCGACGCCTTGTCCAGCTTCTTGCAGACCGGGCTCGCCCAGGCGATCGTCTCCACGGGAACCCTCATCGGTGTCTCGGCGATGCTCGTCGCCACCGACGTCGGGCTCACACTCGTCGCACTGGCGGCCGTGCCCGTCATCGTCGCCGCGACCGTTGTTTTCCGGATCCTGTCCAAGCGCTGGTACGAGGCGGCGCGCACGCAAGTTTCCGCGGTCAACGGCGAGTTCGCCGAACTCATCGGTGGCATCCGCGTCACCCAAATGCACCGCGGCGAGCTTGCGGCAGAAGACGACTTCACCCACGCGTCCGACACGTACCGCCGCTACCGCATGCGCTCGGTCGCGCTCGTTGCGAGCTACTTCCCCGGCATGCAGGCCATCTCCCAGATCATGACAGCCGTGATCATTCTCGTCGGCGGCGAGCGCGTCGCCGCGGGCGATGTGTCCGTCGGCGTGCTCGTCGCCTTTACCCTCTACCTCAGCCAGCTCTACGGGCCGATCCAGCAACTCGGGCAGATCTTCGATTCGTGGCAGCAGGCCACGATCTCTTTCAACCGCATCACGGATCTGCTCGCAACCACCACGACGGTCCCCGACACCGGCCGCGACCCGCGCGCCGCCGAGTCCGCCCGCGGCGACATCGACTTCAACCGCGTCAGCTTCGGCTACGGCGCGGAGACCCCTGTCATCCTCGAAGACCTCGACGTCACGCTGCGCCGCGGGGAGACGGTGGCACTCGTCGGCACGACGGGGGCGGGCAAGTCGACCGTCGTCAAGCTCATCGCGCGTTTCTACGACCCTTCGACAGGCGAGGTGCGTGCCGCAGGCCGCAACATTGCGACTTTCCCTCTCGACCAGTGGCGCCGCTCGATCGCGCAGGTGCCGCAGGAGACCTATCTGTTCCCCGGCACCGTGGCCGACAACATCGCCTACGGCGTCGACGCCGCCAGCGAGGAGGAGATCGAAGACGCCGTGCGCCGCATCGGCGCCCTCGGGGTCATCGCCTCCATCCCGGGCGGGTTCAACCACCCCGTCGGCGAGCGCGGCCGAGGCTTGAGTTCCGGGCAGCGCCAGATCATCGCCTTGGCGCGCGCCGAGATGCTGCGCCCGGACGTCATCCTCCTGGACGAGGCGACCGCCACGCTCGACCCGGCAACAGAGAGGTCGGTCCTCGACGCCGCCGACAACGCGACCGCCGGGCGCACCTCGGTCATCGTCGCCCACCGCCTCGCCACCGCGGCGCGGGCGGACCGCGTCCTTGTCCTTCATCGCGGCCGCATCATCGAGGACGGCTCCCACGCGGCTCTGCTAGAACGGGGTGGCGCGTACGCCCGAATGTGGAGCATCAACCGCGAACGGGGGTAAGCCCCATGGCTACCGGCATCTACATCGGTCAGAAGGTGGCCGACGTCACCGTTGCGCAATTAGAGTCGATAATAAGTTGAAGCCTATTAGCAAAGAAGAGAGGCGAGTACTTGTCGTGAACAGTGACAACACTTTCGGCCAGAACGATTGGCTGGTAGACGACATGTTCCAGCAATACAAGGAGGACCCCAACTCCGTGAGCCAGGAATGGCGCGAGTTGTTTGACAAGCAGGGTTCCCCCGGTACTGCACAGGGCACCGCCACTATTTCCCCCGCCAAGGCTGACACCGGTGCGTCGGGTGCGAAGACGGACCCGAAGCTGGCTTCCACCACCGCTGCCCCGAGCCAGGACGGCCGCCAGACGACGGTGGACCAGGCCGCGAAGGCTGCAACGCAGAAGTCGATTAAGCCCCTGTCCAAGCCCAAGGTCTCCCCGCTGGACAAGCTCGACTCCGTCACCATGGAGCCCGGCGAGGTTCAGCTCAAGGGCGCTTTTAAGGCCATTGCGAAGAACATGAACGAGTCGCTGAGCGTGCCGACCGCAACCACGGTCCGCGACATGCCGGTCAAGCTCATGTTCGAGAACCGCTCGCTCATTAACGACCACCTCAAGCGCACCCGCGGCGGCAAGATCTCCTTTACGCACATCATCGGCTACGCAATTGTCCAGGCCACCAAGCTGCACCCGGACATGAACAAGAGCTACCGCGAGGACGGGAAGAAGGCCTTCGCGGTCCAGCCGGAGCACATCAACCTCGGTCTGGCCATCGACCTGCCCCAGAAGGACGGCACCCGCTCCCTGGTCGTCGCGGCCATCAAGGAGTGCGAGCGCCTGAGCTTCAACGAGTTTGTCGACGCCTACGAGGACATCGTCGAGCGCGCCCGCGTGGGCGAGCTGACCGTGGCCGACTACAAGGGTGTCACGATCCAGCTGACCAACCCGGGCGGCATCGGCACCCGCCACTCGATCCCCCGCCTGACCAAGGGCCAGGGAACGATCATCGGTGTCGGCGCGATGGACTACCCTGCGGAGTTCGCCGGCGCGTCCGAGGACCGCCTCGCCGAGCTGGGCGTGGGCAAGCTCGTCACCTTGACCTCCACTTACGACCACCGCATCATCCAGGGTGCGGAGTCCGGCGAGTTCCTGCGCGACATTTCGCAGTTGCTTATCGACGACTCCTTCTGGGACGAAGTCTTCACCGCCATGGAGATCCCCTACGCCCCGCTGCGCTGGTCCCAGGACGTGCCGAACTCCGGTATCAACAAGGACACCCGCGTCATGCAGCTCATTCAGGCGTACCGCTCCCGCGGTCACCTGATCGCGGACACCAACCCGCTGCGCTGGGTGCAGCCGGGCCTGCCGAAGCCGGACACAACCGACCTGCTCATGGAGACCCACGGCCTGACCCTGTGGGACCTCGACCGCACCTTCCACGTCGGCGGTTTCGGCGGCAAGGAGACCATGACCCTGCGCGAGGTCATGTCCCGCCTGCGCACCGCCTACACCCTCCACGTCGGCGCCGAGTTCACGCACATCCTCGACCGTGACGAGCGCGAGTGGCTGCGCGACCGCATGGAGGCCGGCATGCCGAAGCCGACCAACGCGGAGCAGAAGTACATCCTGCAGAAGCTCAACGCCGCTGAGGCCTTCGAGAACTTCCTGCAGACCAAGTACCTCGGCCAGAAGCGCTTCTCCCTCGAGGGCGCCGAGACCCTCATCCCGCTGATGGACGCCGTGATCGACACAGCCGCGGGTCAGGGCCTGGAGGAAGTCGTTATTGGCATGCCCCACCGCGGCCGCCTGAACGTGCTGTTCAACATTGTGGGCAAGCCTGTCGCCACGATCTTCAACGAGTTCGAGGGCAACATGCAGTCCGCTCAGCAGGGCGGCTCCGGCGATGTGAAGTACCACCTCGGCTTCGAGGGCGAGCACATCCAGATGTTCGGCGACGGCGAGATCAAGATCTCCCTGGCCGCCAACCCGTCCCACCTTGAGGCCGTGGACCCGGTCCTGGTCGGCATGGCGCGCGCCAAGGCCGACAATCTCAAGCAGACCGAGGGGCGCACCGACCACCCGGTCGTGCCCCTGATGCTCCACGGCGACGCGTCCTTCGCCGGACTCGGTGTGGTGCAGGAGACCCTCAACATCTCCAACCTCGGCGCCTACTCCGTGGGCGGCACGGTCCACATCGTGGTGAACAACCAGATTGGCTTCACCACCACCCCGGATGCCGGGCGTTCCACCTACTACGCCACCGACCTGGCCAAGGGCTTCGACTGCCCGGTGTTCCACGTCAACGGCGACGACCCCGAGGCTGCCGCCTGGGTCGCCCAGCTCGCCACGGAGTACCGCCGCGAGTTTGGCAAGGATGTCTTCATCGACCTCATCTGCTACCGCCTGCGCGGGCACAACGAGGCCGACGACCCGACCGTGACCCAGCCGCTCATGTACGAGCAGATCCAGTCCCACCCGTCGGTGCGCACCCGCTACACCAACGACCTCATCGGACGCGGCGACATCAACGAGGACGAGGCGGAAATCGCCGCGCAGGACTTCCACGACCAGCTCGACGCGGTCTTCTCCGACGTCAAGTCCACCGAGGGCAAGCCGAGCGAGCAGACCGGCATCACCGAGGCCCAGGAGCTCACCCGCAACCTGGACACCAACATCAGCGAGGACACGGTCAAGCGTCTCGCCGCCGCCTACGCCGAGTTGCCGGAGGAGTTCACGCCGAACAAGCGCCTGAAGTCCGTGCTGAGCAAGCGCGGTTCGTCGCTGACCGAGGGCGACATCGACTGGGGCTGGGGCGAGCTGCTCGCGTTCGGTTCTCTCGCCGAGGAAGGCAAGTTCGTCCGCCTCACCGGCGAGGACTCCCAGCGCGGCACGTTCACGCAGCGCCACGCCGTGCTCTACAACCCGGAGACGGGTGAGAGCTTCAACCCGCTCGACAACAACGCGATCGAGGCCGGAAACGAGGGCCGTTTCCAGGTGTACAACTCGGCGTTGACTGAGTACGCCGGCATGGGCTTCGAGTACGGCTACACGGTGGGCAACCCCGACGCTGTGGTGGCCTGGGAGGCGCAGTTCGGTGACTTCGCCAACGGCGCGCAGACGATCATCGACGAATACATCTCCTCCAGCGAGACCAAGTGGGGCGAGCTGTCCTCCCTGATCGCGCTGCTGCCGCACGGCTACGAGGGCCAGGGCCCGGACCACTCCTCCGCCCGCATCGAGCGCTACCTCCAGCTCGTCGCTGAAGGCTCGATGACGATTGCCCAGCCGTCGACGCCTGCCAACCACTTCCACTTGCTGCGCCGCCAGGCTCTGGGCAAGATGAAGCGTCCGCTGATCGTCTTCACCCCGAAGTCCATGCTGCGCAACAAGGCGGCCGTGTCCCAGGTGTCCGACTTCACCGAGGTCAACCGCTTCCAGTCCGTCATCGACGACCCGAACTTCGTCGAGCGCGGCAACAAGAAGATCTCCGGTGCGGATCACTCCAAGGTCACGACGATCATGCTGTGCTCCGGCAAGATCTACTGGGAGCTGGCCAAGCGCCGCGAGGAAGACAAGCGTGACGACGTCGCGATCATCCGCGTGGAGATGCTGCACCCGATTCCGTTCAACCGCCTGCGCGACGCGTTCGCCAACTACCCGAACGCCGAGCAGATCCGGTGGGTGCAGGACGAGCCGGCCAACCAGGGCGCATGGCCGTTCTACAACGAACACCTGCGCAACCTGATCCCGGAGATGCCGGAGATGGTTCGCGTCAGCCGCCGGTCCCAGTCCACCACGGCCACCGGTGTGGCAAAGGTGCACCAGATGGAAGAGAAGCAGCTTATCGACGAAGCCTTCGCCGACTAGCCCAGGAACGGTAAAGGGCCGGCCCCCAAGCGGAGGCCGGCCCTTTCGTCGTTGAGTTAGACAGGCGGCTGTTCCTGCGTGACCTCGGCGTCGCCATCGACGCTGACGTTCGGGTCGATGGAGGCGTATTCCAACAGCCAGTCGGCCACGACGACGTCGAGCGGCTCACCGCTTTCGGCCTCCTGCGCCATCTCCGCGACATCCTCGGTGCTCAGCACGCGGGTGATGAAGTTAATCCGCTGCACCTCGCTGCGCGAGAAGGTGGTCTTGGTAAAGACGGGGATGATGTTCTCCGGCAGCACGGCATCGTCCGCGGCGAAAGCTGCGCAGCCCTGCGCCGGGGACGGGTCCACCGTCATCACGGTCCCGGGCAGCGCGCCCACTGTTGCATCGTAGGTGTCCTCGGAGGCTTCGGTGCTGGCCGCGATGCTTTCAACGTCAGCGAACGCGCGCTCAAGCTGACGTGCTGCAGCGGGGTCGAGCTGCGCCAGCAGTGAGCCGGTGCAGGTGATCGCGAATTCGACACCCGCTGTCCGCAGGGCGTCGAGTGCGCTGTCGTCCTCCCCCAGATCGATGGCGGTGACGTGCGAATCACGTCCGATGGCGATGAGCACCTGCTGGTAGATCTCCCCCAACACGCGCTGCTCGGCGGAATCCGCGTCGACACCGATCTCGACGGCTCGCTTCTGATCCGCCGCGGTTTCCTGCGGCGCGGGCTCGGGCACACAGGCGCTCGTCCCCCACACCCCTGCGGCGGCGAGGGCGATCAGCAACGTACGCCCGATCGAGTGGGGGCGGGTCTGGGTGGTTTCTGCCTGGCGTGTCACGCGACTGATCCTAGTTGTCGCGCTGGTCCTCGTTGTAGCGCGGGGTGCGCTCGGTGTTGGCAGGCGTGGAGTCGAAGTCCATCTGCGCGATGGCGTCGCGGGCGCGGGTGGCCGTCGCCGGATCGCACAGCACGTCGTAGCGCCCGGCGACGATCGTGGTCGCGGACGCAAAGTCGCGCTTCCCGCCGGTCAGTGCGTAGCTGGCGGCGGCGAAGATCAGGCCGAAGATCGCACCGATGATCAGGGAGGTCAGAATGACTGTCCACCCGGCGCCCGGCGTTGCGAACAGGGCGAAGATCAAGCCGATGAACAGACCCATCCACGCGCCAGAGAACAGCCCGCCGCCGAGGACGCGCGGCCAGGTCAGGCGGCCGGTGACGTTTTCCACCTGCATGAGGTCGACACCGACGATGGTGAGGTGCTCTACCGGAAATTCGTTGTCCGCGAGGGTGTCCACGGCGCGCTGGGCGTTCGCGTACGTGTCAAAGCTGCCCACTGGCCAACCGGTGGGGCGCTGGCGCGCCAGCGGGTTGTCCATCCGGGGCGAGGTGGCTCGTGACGGCGTGGTCATGGTGAAGCTGTCCTTTCGGCTGAAGTGCATAACCCCAACCACGGTAGCCGTTTGCGCGGCCCCAGGGGCGAAGCACGGCGCCTGGACTGTTGCGGGTGGATCGGGCCTATACTTGGGCCCAAATGACTGACACAACTTCGCTCTCCCACGACATCGTCATGCAGGCCCTCAGCCGCGTCGAGGACCCGGAAATCGGCAAACCTCTCACTGAGCTGGGCATGATCGAATCCGTCACCATCACCGGCCGCGATGTCGCGGTTGGGGTGTTTCTCACCATCGCCGGCTGCCCCATGCGCGACACCATCCAGGACAATGTCCGGGCCGTGCTCGCTGAGCTCGACGGGGTAGGCACCGTTGAGGTGACGCTGCACACTATGAGCGACGAGCAACGCCGCGCCCTGCGCGATCGTTTGCGCGGTGAGCAGACCACCCCCCAGATCCCGTTCGCTGACCCGTCCTCGACGACGCGCGTCTTCGCCGTCGCCTCCGGCAAAGGCGGAGTGGGCAAGTCCTCTGTCACGGTCAATTTGGCCACCGCGCTTGCCAGCCAGGGTCTGACGGTGGGCATTCTCGACGCCGACATTTACGGCCACTCCGTTCCTGGGTTGATGGGTTCGACTGACCAGAGCCCCACCGTGGTCGATGACATGATCATGCCCCCGATTGCCCACAACGTCCGCCACATCTCGGTCGGCCAATTCATCGAGGGCAACGCACCGGTGGTGTGGCGCGGCCCCATGCTCACCCGCGCGATCCAGCAGTTCCTTTCCGACGTCTACTGGGGCGACCTCGACGTCCTCTTCCTCGACCTGCCCCCGGGAACCGGTGACGTGGCGATTACCGTGGCGCAGCTCATCCCGAACGCTGAGCTGATTATCGTGACCACCCCGCAGGCCGCCGCCGCAGAGGTGGCTGAGCGCGCCGGAACCATTTCCCAGCAAACCGGTCAGCGCATCGCGGGCGTGGTGGAGAACATGGCGGGCATGGTCATGCCCGACGGGACCGTGATGAACATCTTCGGCGAGGGCGGCGGACAGCGTGTCGCTGAGCGCCTTACCGCGCTCACGGACAACGAGGTCGCGCTCATCGGCTCGGTGCCCCTCGACCCGGCGCTGCGCGAGCACGGCGACGACGGCACCCCAGTCGTCGTCTCTGACCCGTCCTCCCCCGCCGCGGCGGCGCTGCACGAGATCGCGAACAAGCTGAAGGTCCGGCGCGACTCCCTGGCGGGCAAGAGTCTCAACCTGGGCGTTAACCGCCCGTAGCGGTTAGAGGACGTCCTCCCAGGAGAAGCCGGGTCGCTGCCGCGGTTCAGACTGCGGCGGCTCGGGCTGCGGCGGTGACGCCGGGCGCGACAGGCGGGTGCTTCCGCCCTGGTTGCGCGGCGTCTCGTCGAGCCGCTGACGCGGATCGGGGCTGTCCGGCCCGTCGAAATCGGACGCGGGGTCGTCGAAGAGCACCTTCGCCACAGCCCGCCGCGGCCCCATGGCGGCATACTCGGTCACCGTGTTTAAGGGTTTGCGGAACTGCTCAAACTCCTCGAAGCCGGTTTCGGACTCGAGCTCCTTTTTCGCGTTGTTGATCGCCTTTCGCGCGGCGTAGATCGCGGCGCGCACATCTTGGACAACTCCGGGCAGGCGTTCTGGGCCGATGACGATGAGGCCGATTATGAGGACGAAGAATATTTCGCCCCACCCGATGCTGGAGAACACGCCTTGTACCTTACCTGCGCCGCGTAATCGAGCGCAGCGTGGCCCCGACCGCGTCGACGACCTCCCCCACAATCTCCGCACCGCGGCTCTGCGCTCCGGTGGAAGACGCGTTCGCGTTGTCGGCGCACTCGTCCTGGACCCGGTTGAGCCGCTCCACGAGGGATCCGGGTGCGCGCAAGGACGAGTCTGCGCGGGAGCTGCGCAGACGATCGGCTGCCTGGCGCTGGGCGACTACCTCGCGGCGACACTCATCGCAGGCGACAACGTGGACGCGGGCGCGGTGCGCCGCCGTGTCCGACAATTCCCCGTCCACGTAGGCCGCAACGGCCTCGGTGCTGAGATGATCAGTTGAGCGGAAATGTCCAGACTCGACAGAGCTTTTCTTTCCGGGAAGGTGATCCGGAAATCGCATCCCCATGTTCAACACACCTCCTTGTCCATTGGACTCAAACGAAGCTGTAACTCCACTTTTACACGCGTCTACGAAGTTTCGCTGGCACGTTCCAGCAGAAAAAACTAGCGGGTGCGGATGAGTTCCTTCGCGCTGGAGTCCGCCTCTGCCTGGGCTTCCAGGCTCGCGCGGAGCTGGGTGCGGGCGCGGTGGATGCGGGAGCGAACGGTGCCCATTTTGATGCCGAGCGTCGCGGCGATCTCCTCGTAGCTCATTCCGACAACGTCGCACAACACGACGGCGACGCGGAAGTCGGGGCCCAGGCTGTCGAGGGCGCGCTGCAGGGCCGGGTCGAGGTTGGTCGCCGTGTAGACCTGCTCCGGGGTCAGGTCGGTGCCAGGCACACGCTCGTAGTCCTCCGGCAGCGCCTCCATGCGGATCTTCGCGCGGTGCCGGACCATGTCCAGAAACAGGTTGGTGGTGATGCGGTGCAGCCAGCCCTGGAACGTTCCAGGCTGGTACGTCTTGAGGCTCCTAAACACCCGCATGAACGTTTCCTGGGTCAGGTCCTCGGCGTCATGCTGGTTTCCGGAGAGCCGGTAGGCCAGGCGGTAGACACTGTCCGCATGCTCTGCGACGAGCTCGGACCAGGAGGGCATGGGCCCCTCGCCCGCGTCGAACGCCGCCGTTCCGGTGAGCTCTTCGCCTTCAGCGGCTCCGTCGACAAGCGAGGGCGAGCTAAGCGAGGGCGAGACCGAACGGCGCGTTTCGTACATGCCGACTATCTTTCCAAACGTGCCTGACAAAGGCCAGAAAAAAGGCGTGTAAATGCCCGGTAATTCATAACGATCCATTAACGGTCAGCCACGTCGGCCCCACAGCTCACACGCGCCAAGCGAGATCGGCGCACTCCCCGCGTCCCACCACCTATGATGATCGGTGTGAACAACTCCGCAAACAGCTCTGCTTTCTCGACCATGAACGACTACATCGCCGAGCGCTCCCCCGGCTCCGACGGCGACGAGTTCCAGCGCGGGCTCGGTCAGGCCCGTTTGGATGCGGAGGAAAACGCCCTGCCCGCCCCCAGTTACGCGGTCGGCAGCCTGCTCACCGCGCTCGCAGCCGCGGGGTCGCCTGCGCACGGTGCGGTCGCGGTGACCCCCGCCGCCGGTGTCGTCGGCCTGCACATCCTGCACGGCCTGCCTGAGAAGGCGACCCTGACCTGCATCGAGCCCGAGGCCGAGCACCAGGCCGGCGCCCGCGACGCGTTCCGCACCGCCGGGTACGCCTCCTCGCGCGCGCGTTTCCTCACCGCTCGCCCGCTCGACGTCATGAGCCGCCTCGCGCCGAGCTCGTACCACCTCGTCTACGCGGACGTCGCGGCCGTCGACATGTCGGTGCTGCTGCGCGCCGCCTGGCCGCTGCTCGCCCCCGGCGGCACGCTCGTCATCGCGGACTCGCTTCTCGACGGCACCCTTGCCGACGACACCCGCCGCGACCGCGACACCGAAGCCGCGCGCGCCCTGTGGGCCGACGCCGACGCCCTGGCGGAGAGCGACGGCGCAGTAGTCACCCGTCTGCCACTCGACGGCGGGCTGACGCTCGTGACCCGCCGCTAGTTAGACCACCTGGTTCTTGCCCACGACGGTGACGCCGGCGTCGGACACCGTGTAGCGCTCACGGTCGCGCTCCACGTCGACGCCGATGATCTCTCCGTCGGAGACGTAGACGTTCTTGTCCAAGATTGCGTGGCGCACCACCGCACCCCTGCCCACGCGCACGCCTGGCATGAGCACGGACCCCTCGACGGTTGCGCCTTCTTCGACGCGCACGTCGGTGGAGAGCACCGAGTTGCGCACCGTTGCCCCCGAGATGATCGAGCCGGGGGCGACGATGGATTCCTGCGCGATACCGCCCATGACGAACTTCGCCGGGGGAAGGTTGTCATCTTCCGTGGAGTGGATCGGCCACGCCTTGTTGTAGAGGTTGAACACGGGGTGCGAGGAAATCAGGTCCATGTGCGCCTCGTAGAACGAGTCGATGGTGCCGACATCGCGCCAGTAGCCCTTGTCGCGCTCCGTGGCGCCCGGGACGTCGTTGCGCGAGAAGTCGTAGACGTTCGCGTCGCCCTTATTCACGAAGTACGGGATGATGTCGCCGCCCATGTCGTGGTCCGAATCCTGGTTCTGCTCGTCTTCGAGCAGCGCCTGGATGAGCGCCTCGGTGGAGAAAATGTAGTTTCCCATCGACGCGAACGTCGTCTCCGGGTCGTCCGGGGTGCCCGGCGGGTTGGCGGGCTTCTCCAGAAACTCGGTGACGGTGCCGTCGTCCTCGGCCTGGATGCAGCCGAAGGCCGAGGCCTCGGAGCGCGGCACACGGATGCCCGCGACCGTGGCTGACTTGCCGGAGCGGATGTGGTCGTCCACCATCTGCGAGGGGTCCATGCGGTAGACGTGGTCCGCGCCGAAGACAAGGACATAGTCCGGCATGTCGTCGTAAATGAGGTTGAGAGACTGGACGATCGCATCGGCCGAACCGCTGTACCAGCGCTTACCGCGGCGCTGCTGCGCCGGGACCGAGGCAATGTATTGCGAGGTGGGCCCGGCGAGGTTCCATGCCGTGGCCACGTGGCGGTCGAGCGAGTGCGACTTGTACTGCGTCAGCACCGCGATCCTCATGTATCCGGCGTTGACCAGATTGGACAACACGAAGTCGATGAGGCGGTAGTTGCCGCCGAATGGGACGGCCGGCTTGGCGCGGTCGGCGGTCAGGGGAAACAGGCGCTTGCCCTCCCCGCCCGCGAGGACGATGGCTAGTACTCTCGGCTGGCTCTTCACACTGGTCCAGCCTAGCTACCCCGGGGGACTCGTGCAGCGTTTCAGAATCGTTACTAGGCTCGGCGGGTATGAGAGTGGGAATGATGACCAGAGAGTACCCGCCGGAGGTATACGGCGGTGCTGGCGTCCACGTCGCTGAGCTGACCCGATTCATGCGGGAGATCACCGAGGTAGATGTCCATTGCATGGGCGGTCCGCGAGATGAGGCCAACGTCTACGTCCACGGCGTTGACCCGGAGCTTGCGGACGCCAATGGTTCGATCGCGACCCTCTCCACGGGCCTGCGCATGGCGCACGCGGCCACGGGCCTCGACGTGGTGCACTCCCACACGTGGTACGCCGGGCTGGGAGGCCACCTCACCGGGCTGCTGCACGATATTCCGCACGTTGCCACCGCCCACTCCCTCGAGCCGGATCGCCCGTGGAAGCGCGAGCAGCTCGGTGGCGGTTACGACGTCTCCTCCTGGTCGGAAAAGAACGCCATGGAGTACGCCGACGCCGTCATCGCAGTCTCCAGCGGGATGAAGGACGCGATCCTGAACGCGTACCCGCGCATCGACGCGGACAAGGTTCACGTCGTTCTCAACGGCGTCGACACCGCGAAGTGGTTCCCCAACGAGTCCCGGGACTCCGCCGTGTGCGCCGAGCTCGGCGTCGACCAGTCAAAGCCGATCGTCGCCTTCGTCGGGCGCATCACCCGTCAGAAGGGTGTGCCCCACCTGCTCAAGGCGGCCCGCGCATTCGACGAAGACATTCAGCTGATTCTGTGCGCCGGTGCCCCCGACACCCCGGAGATTGCCGCGGAGACCGAACAGCTCGTCGAGACGCTTAGCGCCGAGCGAGACGGCGTGTTCTGGGTCAAAGACATGATGCCCGCCGAAAAGGTTCGCGACGTCTACGCCGCGGCCGACGTGTTTGTCTGCCCGTCCATCTACGAGCCGCTCGGCATTGTCAACCTCGAGGCGATGGCGTGCGAGACCGCCGTGGTCGCCTCGCGCGTCGGCGGTATCCCTGAGGTGGTCGTCGACGGTGAAACCGGTGTGCTCGTCGACTACGACGAGGCCGACCCCGAGGCGTTTGAGCATCGCATCGCAGAGGCCGTGAACTCCGTCGTCGCCGACCGCGATCTCGCCGCGCGCATGGGCCGCGCAGGCCTTGAGCGGGTGCGAAGCGAGTTTACGTGGGACAATATCGCGCGTCAGACCGTGGACATTTACAAAAGCTTGATTTAAGGCAGCAAGGGTTAGCAACAACATGAGCGTTTACAGACCTGAACTTCACTTCACCGCAGACAAGGGCATCCTCGAGGGGGCTGCGGGCGTGCTTCGCGACGGCGCCACCCCCGGCGCCGAGGACACGTGGCATCTGTTCCACCAGTACAAGTTGAGCCCGGACTCCCCGAGCCGCTGGGGCCACGCCATGTCGGAGGGCAACCCGTTCGACTGGGTCGAGTGCGACGACGCCGTCGTCCCCACCGGCGGTGAGACTCAGGTCCGCGCAGGTGCAGTCGTCGCGGCGCGCGGCGGCGTGGATCTGTACTTCACGTCCGTGACCGCGACCGGCACCTCGATCCAGATCTCGCACGCGGAGGACCGCACCGAGCTGTGCACAGACATCCACGAGGATTTCGCGGTCAACCCCGCGTTCCAGCGCCGCGGCGACGTGGTCACGGACGCCGGAAACTTCACGCGCTTCCGCTCCCCCTGTGTAGTCCCGGGTTGGGTGCGCAACGATGACCGCGATCAGGGCGTTGCCGGCTGGCTCATGCTCGCCGTCGCCGGGCCGACCGAGCACCCCGACGTCGTCGTGCTCACCTCCGAGGACGGCACCGCGTGGTCGACCATTGGAGCATTGAAGTTCGACGGTAACCCCGGCTTCGATCCGGAGACCGATGTCCTCGTCGCGCCCCGCATCATCCGGTTGCGCGACCAGGTAGACGACATTATCTACGACGTTCTCATGTTCACCCTCGAGCGCGAGGGCGGCGACGAGACCTTCTACGTCACCGGAACGCTGACGGACAACATCTTCAAGGTGGTCACCCCGGCCCTGCCGATCGACCGCGGCCACGACTTCTCCCGCCCCCGCGCCACCACCTACACGGAGGGCACCAGCGAGCTCGACGAGCGCTACAACCGCGCCTACATTTACGGCCCGCTGCGCAGCTCCGGCCGCAACGCTGATCTGACCAAGGAGCTGAACTGGGAGACCGGCGGCTGGGCCGGCGTTTTGTCGCTGCCGCGCCGCGTCACCCTACAAAACGGCCGCCTCTACCAAACCCCCGCCTACGGTCTGCCCGACGCCGTCGATGAGACCAGGCGCGCCAAGATGTGGACCGGCCTGTGCGAGATCCCCGTCGGATCCTCGGTCGTCGCCGAGCTTGTCGACGCCAAAGACGAGGTCTGCGCCGTCATCACCCACTCCGGCGACCAGATCACACTCGACCGCCTGGATGGTTCCCCCGCCGTCGCCGAGCTTGGCGACGACGACGAGGACAGCGTGACGATCATCGTCGACAGCTCCACCATCGAGGTCTTCGCCGGTGGCGGTGCCGTGACCCTATCCTCGCGCTTCTGGCCCGCCGACGGTTGCTCCGGAATCCGCGTGCGCGCCCACGGCGACGCGGAGATCTTCAGCGAGTGGAGGCGCGGAAACTAAGACGCTTTGGTGAAGCGCACCAGGCGGGCGCGCCCCGTAACGTCGAGGTAGTCCGGCAGCTCCGCGACGTTGGCGCGCAGCTGCGCCGGATCCAAGTGGCGCGCCGACGGGCTCATGCCCACCTGTGCGGCGATGGAGTCGCGGTCGAGGCGGATCGGGAACTCGATCAGCTCCGGCTCACCGATCATTTCCAGGTGACCCGCCGCCGTCTGCAGCAGACGCTCCAGCTTGCCTTCCTCCACTCCGAGGATGCCCAGCGGGGCACGCAGCTCGTCGAGGTGGCCCGTGTCCGCGACGAGAATGATCGCCTCGCCGTTGTCGCTCAGCACGCGCGCGAACTCTGCGGGGTTGCGGGGCGCGAAAACAACGGTCAGGGCGTCGACGGTGCCGTCGCGAAGCGGCAGGCCCTCCCAGACGTCAGCGACGACCGCGCCGATCCTGGGGTGCGCCTTGGACAGGAGCTTGGCTGCGGGGGTGGAGATGTCGATGCCTACGCCGCGCGAGCCGGCGATGCTGTCGAGCGTGTGTGAGAGGTAGTACCCCGTGCCCGCGCCGACCTCGAGCACGACGGGCTCGGCGGCGTGGGATTTCTCCACCGCGTCAGCGACGCGCTCGGTGACGGTTTCGACGAAGGGCGCGAAGTGGCCTTGGGAGAGGAACAGCTCGCGCGCGGTGACCATGTCCGCGCTGTCGCCCTCGTGGTTGAGTCCCCGGCCCCCCGCCAGGGTGACGTAGCCTTGGCGGGCCACGTCATAAGAATGCCCCGTCTCCGAGACGAGACGAGCAAAGTCGTCGGCGCCGCGGAGCGGGGAAAGGTCGATGGGATCAGCGAGGACGTCGACGATGTCGGAAAGCATGTCCCGATAGTACCGCGACTGCCCTCGTGAGAGGCGGAGTCAGCCCTTAGGCTTCGGCTGCCTCGCGCAACAACTGGCCGAGCTCGGCCGCTTCTTCCTTCGACATCTCGACGACCAGGCGTCCGCCGCCATCGGACGGAATGCGCATCACGATCTTGCGGCTCTCTTCGACGGCTTCCATCGGCCCGTTGCCGGTCCTCGGTTTCATGGCTGCCATATGGGTCCTCCTGACCCTGCGCCCGTGGCGGGCACAGAACTACGTAGCGTCACCCGCACGCGGCGAGTGCAAATCGGAATGCCCCAAGTCTACTCCGGATCGCCCCTCACGGTCACCGTTGTCGTCGCGGCTGCTCTCACGGCGCTGCTCAATGAGCTGGCTGACAAGGTCGTCGACCTGGTCCATCCGGTAGCCGCGGTGCACGACCTCGAGTTCGACATCGCCGAAGCGTCCCTCCGCAACGGCCTGGCGGTTGCGCGCAACGGTCTCACCTGTCGGGGGCATGGGATCCAGCGCCTCGCCGCGTCCGAAGATCCGCGCAGAGAGGACGAAGCCGATCGTGCAGACGATGGCGATGATGAGAATCAGAAGGATCCAGGAAAGCATGCCCTAGATAGTATCCGCCACCCAGGCCGGGCGTTGCTCGACGTCTCTGCCGAGCGCGCGGCCCAGCAGGGTTGCGGCGACGACGTCGGCCATCGGGGCAAGTTCCGCAAGAGGGCGGTTGCGGTGCACCCGCTGGCCCAGCTGCACCTGGGTCAGCGCGCTGGCGCCGAAACGCGCGGCGACGTCGACAACTAGTCCGGCCTCGACGCCGTAGCCGTGGACGAACGGCAGCGACAGCGCCGTGGTGCGCCGGATCGCGTACTCCCCGGCCAGCGGCTGGTGAAGAAACGCCAGATCCGGAAACAGCGCGCGGATAAGCGGCTTCGCGGTCAACTCGGTGACGCGCCCGCCGCCGTCCGCCTCATCCCCGTACGCCCGCCGGTACGCGGCCTTGACTACGTGGATGGCGGGGTCGGCGAACGGCGCGGCCAGCGCATCGACCCACCCGGGCTCGAGCGATGTCACATCGGCGTCGACGAAAACGACCACGTCCCCGCTCGCCGCTTTGACCCCGCGCCACAGGGCCTCGCCCTTGCCGGGCCGCGGTTCGATCCCCGGCGCGACCTCGCGCCAGTTGACCACCTGAGCGCCCGCGCGCCTCGCCTCTGCTGCGGTGCCGTCGGTGGAGTCGGAGTCAATCACCAGCACTTCTGCGGCGCGCGAGGCCAGGCACGACTCCACGACCCCGCCGACCGTCGCTTCTTCGTTCAGCGCCGGGATGACCACCGAGTATTTCACGCCAGGCCCCGAGTGGTGTCGAGCGGCGCCATGCGACCCTGGATGGCCGCGGTCATGCGGATGACGTCGACGGTGTCGCGGACCTCGTGGACGCGAAACGCCGCCACGCCCCGGGCGGCGCACCATGCAGTCGCGGCCAGGGTTCCGGCGACGCGTTCCCCGACCGGGCGCGCCAGCGTCTCGCCGACAAAGTCCTTATTGCTCAGCGCCATGAGCACCGGCCAGCCGGTCGCCACGAGCTTGTCGACGTGGCGCAGGAGCTCGAGGCCGTGGAAGGTGTTCTTGCCAAAGTCGTGCGTCGGGTCAATGAAGACGCGCTGCTCTGGGACACCGGCCGCAACCGCGCGCCGCGCCAGCGCATCGGTCTCGCGGATCACATCGCCGACGACGTCGTCGAAGTGGACACGGTAAGGCCGAGTCCGCGGGGTTGCCCCGCCCGTGTGGGAGCAAACGTAGCCGACGCGGTGGTGGCCGGCGACCTCGATCAACTCCGGGTCGTATCCCGCCCAGGTGTCATTGATCAGGTCCGCGCCGGCGGCGATTGCCTCCTCGGCGACCCGAGCTCGCCAGGTGTCGACGGAGATGGAGATTTCGGGGTGGCGGGTGCGGATTGCGTCGATAAGCGGCACCACGCGCTCGGCCTCTTCGGCCGCACTGACCTCGGTGCCCGGGCCCGCCTTGACCCCGCCAACGTCGACGATGCTCGCGCCGTGGGCGATCACCTCGTCAGCGCGGCGCAGCGCCGCGTCCATGGCGAACGTCTCCCCGCGGTCGTAGAACGAGTCGGGCGTGCGGTTGACAATCGCCATGACCTGCGCAAGCACTTAAGAGCGGCCCTCCATGGCCTCGCGCTCGCGGATGCGCTCGTCCGTCATCACACGGTGGGCCTCGACTATGTGCTCGACGGCCTCCTCCACCGAGTCGGTGAGGAGGAACAGTTTGTCGTCGCCTTCGGAAATCAGGCCGCGGGTGAGCAGCTGGCTGCGGATCCAGTCGACCAGACCGCCCCAGAACTCGGTGCCGATGAGCACCATCGGGAAGTTGGTCACCTTGCGTGTCTGCACCATCACGAGCATCTCGAAGACCTCGTCGAGGGTGCCGTAGCCGCCCGGCAGGGCGATGAACGCTTGCGAGTACTTCAAAAACATCGTCTTGCGCGCGAAGAAGTAACGGAAGTTCAGGCCGAGGTCGACCCACTCGTTCAGCCCCTGCTCGAACGGCAGCTCGATGCCCAAGCCGACGGACATGCCACCGGCGTCGTGCGCGCCGCGGTTCGGGCCCTCCATCAGGCCCGGGCCGCCACCGGTGACGACGGCGTAGCCGGACTCAACAAGAGCCTCGCCGAGCGCGCAGCTCTGCTCGTACTCGGGCGTGCCCTCGCCGAGTCGCGCCGAGCCGAAAACAGTGACGGCCTTCGGCAGGTCCGACAACGCGTCGAAACCGGCGACGAACTCTGATTGGATGCGCATGACACGCCACGGGTCGGCGTGCTTCCAGTCGTGGTCCGAGCTGCCCAGCGACTCCAACAGTCGCTGGTCGTGCGTCGACGACTGTGTGTCGTCCGTACGCAGCATGATCGGGCCGCGCAATTTGCGGTCGCCGGCGGGCTTGGGGGTGGTGTGGGGCGCCACGGTCTTGTGCCTTCTTCCGGTTGGGCGTCAGTCGGTTGTGGTCCGGCTAGTCCTCCGCCGCAAGGTACGCCTCGAGGATGGTCGACACCGAGCGGATCTGATCCACCGGGCACTGCTCGTCCTTCTTGTGGGCGTAGCCCGGATCCCCCGGGCCGAAGTTGATGGCCGGAATCCCTAGGCTAGAGAAGCGCGCCACATCCGTCCATCCGAACTTCGCGCGGAACTCACCACCCACCGCCTCGACGAGGCCGGCGGCAACCGGATGGTCCAGGCCCGGCAGCGCACCGGCGGCGACATCATCCCAGACCAGCTCGAGGCCCTCCTCCAGCGCGAGCACCTCCTCGAGGTGCGCCTTCGCGTCCTCGATGGAGCGGTCAGGCGCGTAGCGGAAGTTGATGATCAGCTGCGCCTCATCCGGGATCGTGTTGGTGGCCACGAACCCGTTCATCCCCACCACATTCAGGCCTTCGCGGTACTCACACCCCGCGATCTCGACGCTGCGCGGCTCGTAGGCGGCCACGCGGGAGAGCACACCGGACAAAGCGTGGGCGGCATTGTGCCCGAGCCAGCTGCGCGCGGAGTGCGCGCGGGTGCCGTACGCATTGACAAAGACACGGATCGTGCCCTGGCAGCCCGCCTCGATCACAGCCCCCGAGGGCTCACCGAGCAGCGCGAAGTCTGCCTCGAGCAGCTCCGGGTGGTCGCGCTCGAGGTGGAACAGCCCGTTGAACTCCGTTGCGACTTCTTCGGCCTCATAAGCGATGAGGGTGAGGTCGAATGGGCTTGTGCCAGACGTCGCAAAGCGAGCGAACGCCCGCAGGTAGCAAGCGAGCCCCGACTTCATGTCCACGGAGCCGCAGCCCCACAACACGTCACCTTCAATGTGGTGGGGAGTGTTGTCTGCGAGCGGGACGGTGTCCACGTGCCCGGCGAGCACGACGCGACTCTGCCGGCCGAAGTGGGTTCGCGCCACGACAGTGTGGTGGAAACGCTGCACCTCGATGCCCTCGATGCGGCGCAACGCCTCCTCGATGGCGTCGGCGATCTCCGCCTCGTGGTGCGAAGGCGACTCGATATCGATCAACGCCGCGGTCAAGTCAACAGGGTCTGCAAATAGGTCGAGGGAAGCCATGGGCGTCATTCTAGCGCCGACACCACCCCGATAAGATTGGCCCAATGACGCAGTTTCTGGCCGCCGGGGCGTGCGCCACAGGCATCGCAAACATCGCCGCCGACGGCACCGTCCTCGACACCTGGTACCCCGCTCCCTCGCTTTTCGACGCCCCCTCGACCCCCTCCTCCACCGAGCGCGTCTCCGCCCGCGACCTTTCCGACCAATTCCTCAACCTCGTCGGAATGGACCGCGACCGCCTCGTCGAGATGGTGCCGGTGCGCACCACCATCGCGGATTTGTCCCAGCCCCCGCGCGACGCCCACGACGTTTATTTGCGCCTGCATCTGCTCTCCCACCGCCTGGTCCGCCCGCTCGAGCTCAACATGCACGACTGCCTCACCCACCTCGTTCCCGTGGTGTGGACGAACAAGGGCCCATGTTTGCCGGACAACTTCGAGTACATCCGGGCCAAGCTGCGCGCCCGTGGGCAAATTCACGTCTACAGCATCGAGCGGCTGCCCCGCATGGTCGACTACGTCGTCCCGTCCGGTGTGTCCATCGCGGAGGCCGAGCGCGTGCGCCTCGGCGCCTACCTTGCTCCCGGTACCTCGGTGCTGCGCGAGGGCTACGTGTCCTACAACGCCGGCTCGCTCGGCCCGGCGCGTATTGAAGGCCGCCTGTCCTCGGCGGTGACTGTGGACGAAGGCACCGATCTGTCCTTGTCCTCCGCGCTCATGGCGAGCCGCGCGGGAGGACAGAACCGCGAGCCCATGCGCATCGGGCGCAACTGCGTGCTCCACCCGTCTGCCGGCGTGATCGGCGTGGATTTGGGCGATCGCTGCGAGGTCGGGGTCAACGTCATGCTCGAGCCGACGACGGCACTGTTTGACTCCCGCACCGGACGGATCATCGCTGCCCACGAAATCTCAGGTCAAAGCGATATCGCGATTTGCAACGAGCCCCACTCCGCGTGCCCGGTCCTGCGGCCGCGTTAACGTGCGAACACAATCAGGCGACCGGTATCGCTGCGGTACGAGACAGTGTTTAAAGTAAAACCATGTCTCACAACGTTGAACAACCAGCCGGAATGGCTGCGGGGTTGCGACGCGAGCTGAAAACCCGCCACCTCACCATGATGGGATTGGGCTCCGCCATCGGAGCCGGTCTCTTCCTGGGAACGGGCGTGGGTATTCAGGCCGCGGGCCCGGCGGTCATCCTCGCGTACCTCGTCGCCGGTGCGATCACTGTCTGCATTATGCAGATGCTCGCCGAGATGGTCGCCGCCCGACCATCATCGGGCACCTTCTCCACCTATGCGGAGCAGGCCTTTGGCAACTGGGCCGGATTCGCCGTCGGTTGGCTCTATTGGTTCATGATGGTGATGATCATGGCCGTGGAAATCACCGGCGCTTCCGCGATTATCGCCGGGTGGCTCGGCGTTTCGCCGTGGATTCCCGCCCTTGTGGCCATCCTGACCTTCACGGTGATCAACTTCGCGGCCGTGCGCAACTACGGCGAGTTCGAGTTCTGGTTCGCGCTGATCAAGGTCGCCGTCATCGTCGGCTTCCTCATCCTGGGCACCCTGCTCTGGCTGGGAATCCTGCCGGCTAGCGGGTTCGTCGGCCTGGACAACATCGCCGAGGTCGGGTTCATGCCGAATGGCTGGGGCGGTGTGGCCACTGCACTTCTCGCCGTGGCCTTCGCCTTCGGCGGCATTGAGATGGTCACCATCGCCGCTGCCGAGTCGGAAGAGCCCGAGACCGCGGTGCACTCCGCGATCCGCACGATCATCTGGCGCATCAGCATCTTCTACATCGGCTCGGTCATCCTCATTGCCCTGCTGCTGCCCTACGGCACCATCGGCGGCGCCAGGGATGCCTCCGAGTCGCCGTTCACCGCCGTGCTGCAGCTGGCCAACATCCCCGGTGCTGTCGGCATCATGGAGGCGGTCATCGTGGTCGCCCTGCTGTCCGCGTGCAACACGCAGATCTACGGCACCTCGCGCTTCCTGCACAACCTCGCCCAGCGCGGCGACGCACCTGAGTTCTTCCGCCACACCGACTCCCGCGGCGTCCCGCTGCGCGGCGTGGTGGTCTCCGTCCTGTTCGGGTTCATTGCGGTGGGCCTGCAGTACTGGAACCCGCCGGGGCTGCTCGCCTTCCTGCTCAACGCGGTGGGTGGCTGCCTGATTGTGATCTGGTTCGTGATCACCTTCTCCTTCCTCCGCATCCACCCGCGCCTTGAGGCCACCGGTGAGATCACCCACGTCCGCATGTGGGCCCCGAAGGTCCTGCCCTGGGCGACCGTCGCCCTCGCCGCGGTCATTGTGGTCCTTATGGCCACCACCCCCGACGGCCGGTTCCAGATCTTCGCTGTCGCGGTCGTGGTCGGCGTGGTCACCTTGGCCGGAGTTCTTTACACCAACACCCCCGCGTACAAGCGCGACACCGCCGCTGCTGCCGAAAGGAACGCACGATGAGTACTCCTGTCTCACACACTCCCGCCCCGACCGAGGACACGGGTCTCGGCACGGGCCTGAAATCACGCCACCTCACCCTGATGGGTCTGGGAATGGCCGTCGGCGCCGGACTCTTCCTCGGCGTCGGCGCGGGCATCCGCGCCGCCGGACCCGCCATCATCGTGGCCTACGCGATCGCCGGCCTAGTCGTCGTTGCTGTCATGCGCATGCTCGGCGAGATGGCTGCGGCTCGGCCGTCGTCCGGTTCCTTCGCAACCTACGGCCGCCAGGCGTTCGGCCCGTGGGCCGGGTTCATGCTCGGTTGGCTCTACTGGTTCCTGCTCACCATGGTCGGCGGTGCCGAAATCACCGGCGCCTCGGCGATCATGTCCGGTTGGTTCGGCGTACCGCCGTGGATTCCGGCGCTGGTTATGGTCACCATCTTCGCCGTCATCAACCTCTCGCAGGTCAAGGGGTTCGGTGAGTTCGAGTACTGGTTCGCAATGGTCAAGATCGTCGTCATCGTCGGCTTCCTCCTCATCGGTACCGCTTTGTTCCTCGGCCTGCTGCCAGCCTCCGGATTCGTCGGCTTCGACAACGTCCGCGAGTCCGGCTTCGCGCCGAACGGTATCGCCGGCATCGCGGCCGGCCTGCTCGCCGTCGCGTTCGCCTTCGGCGGCATTGAGGTTGTCACCATCGCCGCGGCCGAGTCCGCCAACCCGGCCAAGGCTGTGAAGAACGCGGTGAACTCCATCATCTGGCGCATCGCCATTTTCTACATCGGCTCGGTCATCCTGATCATCCTGATCCTGCCGTTCGCCTCCATCCACGGCGCGGACACCGCGGCGGACTCCCCTTTCACCCAGGTCCTCGGCATGGCGAACATCCCGGGCGCAGCCGGCTTCATGGAGGCCGTCATCGTGCTCGCGCTGCTGTCCGCGTTCAACGCCCAGATCTACGGCACCTCCCGCATGGCCTACCAGATGGCCACGCAGGGCGACGCCCCCCGTTGGCTGGGCAAGGTCAGCGCGCAGGCAGTTCCTACCAACGCCGTCATCGTTTCTGTTGTCTTCGCCTTCGCAGCTGTGGCCCTGCAGTGGTGGAACCCGCCGGGGCTGCTTGAGTTCCTGATGAACGCAGTCGGCGGCTGCCTCATTGTCACCTGGGTCTTTATCGTCCTGAGCTACGTCCGCCTGCACCCGCAGATCGTCGCCGAGGGCAAGGGCGACCTCATCACCCTGCGCGGTTCGTCGTGGGTCCCATGGGTCACGCTCGCAGCGCTCATCGGCCTGACCGTGCTCATGCTTCTCGACGCCTCCACCCGCGGCCAGATCTTCGCCGTGCTCGCCCTCTCGGCCGTGCTGATCGCGCTGTCCTTCCTCACGCGAGCCGGGTCGGCCTCTCGCCGCGGCAATGATCTAAGCTAGCGGGCATGACAACTGCGATCGCGCGTGGCATTGCCACGGTTACTCATGACGGTACAGTCCTCGATGTCTGGTTCCCCGCACCTAAGCTGGGCGAACCGGTCACGGCCAGCGGCACGACACGCCTCGAGGAGGCGGACAGCCGCTTTGACCATCTGGTTGGACCCGACGAGGACCGCGGCGTCGCGCGCGTCGCAGTCGAGACCGCCATCGCGGACCTCTCCGAGCCGGCCATCGACGCCTACGACGTCTACCTGCGCCTGCACCTTCTGTCCCACCGCCTGGTCGCGCCGCACGGCGCCAACATGGACGGCGTCTTCGGTCTGCTGGCCAACGTGGTGTGGACCAACTTCGGCCCCTGCGCCGTCAACGACTTCCAGATGACCCGCGGCAAGCTCGCTGCCAAGGGCCCGGTCATCGTCTTCTCCGTGGACAAGTTCCCGCGCATGGTCGACTATGTCGTACCGTCCGGCGTGCGCATCGGTGACGCCGACCGTGTCCGCCTCGGCGCCCACCTTGCGGAGGGCACCACCGTCATGCACGAGGGATTCGTCAACTTCAACGCCGGCACCCTCGGCAACTCCATGGTCGAAGGCCGCATCTCGGCTGGCGTGACCGTGGGCAACGGCACCGACGTCGGCGGCGGCGCGTCCATCATGGGCACCCTGTCCGGCGGCGGCAAGGAAACCATCACCCTGGGCGAGCGCTGCCTGCTCGGCGCCAACTCGGGCGTGGGCATTTCGCTTGGCGACGACTGCGTGGTCGAAGCCGGCCTCTACGTCACCGCCGGCACCCGCGTCGTGCTCACCGCGGCCGTGGCAAGCGCCTTCGGCAAGGAAGCCGACTCCGAGATCAAGGCGCTCGAGCTGTCGGGGGCCAACGGCCTGCAGTTCCGCCGCAACTCGCTCTCCGGCGCCGTCGAGGTCGTCCCGGCGAAGGGCATCGAACTCAACGAGGCCCTGCACAAGAACTAAACGTCCCCGCCGCCGAAGATCACCCCTCGCTGGTTGTCACCAGAGGGGTGATTTTTGGTTTTCCGAAGGCCCAGTACTTGTTGATGATGAAGTTCACGGGCATGGCGATCAGCGTCGCCAGCGCCTGGGCCCAGTACGACTTCGTGCGCAACCCGGTGGAGTCATCGAACACCTCGCTCGGCAGTGCGATCGGCGAGTTCGGGTTCATAAACAGCGTCAACAGCGTCAGCGACACCACAAACGCCACCACTCCTGTGGCCAGGAACGGGATGAACCCCTTCAGCCACGGGCGCTTCGGGATGCGCCGGAACGTCCACGAGCGGTTGAGCTGGTAGTTCCACACGTTGGCCACCACGAAGGCAATCGTGGCCATGACGTGGTACCACCGGACGTTGAACGGGGTGCCGAGGAGGTTGAACACCGCGTCGGCCTCGTGGGTGTTGAAGCCGGCGTCGAGAAGCTTTTTCACCAGGTAGAACACGGCGAGGTTGACCACCACACCCGAGCCGCCGACAATGCCGAACTTCACAAACTCCCGAAAGCTGGTGCGCAAGCGCAGCGCCAATCCGCCGCTCGACTCCTGCGCGAGCGGCGGACGAGCGGGCACGGTGGGGGTGGAAACCATGGCTTCCTCGGCTTTCGGAGGCTTTCGGGTGGGCGAATCGTGAACCAACTAAGGGTTCTATTCTAATCCCCACCCACCGAAGGGAGTTATTCCGCGAGCCTGCCGGCGGCCTCCGCGACTGCCTCATCCGTTGCCGTCAGCGCAATGCGCACGTGGTGCTCAACGCTCGGGCCGTAGAAGTGCCCGGGGGCGGCCAGGATGCCGCGCTCGGCGAGCCAGGTGAGTGTGTCGCGCGAGGAGGCGCCGTCGCGCCGCGCCCACAGGTACAGGCCAGCCTCGGAGTGGTCGACGTTAAACCCGGCGTCGAGAAGCGCCTTGAGCAGCACCGCGCGGCGCTTGGCGTACGTGAGGCGCTGCAGCTGCTCGTGCGAATCCTCGCGCAGCGCCGCGACCATCGCATGCTGCACCGGCCCGGGAACGATCAACCCGGAGTGCTTGCGCACCAGGAGCAACTCCTGGACGAGCGCCTCGTCGCCGGCGAAGAAACCGGCGCGGTAGGAGGCGAGGTTAGAGGTCTTGGACAGCGAGTGGATCGCCAGCAGGTTCGTGTTGTCGCCGTCAGTGACGCGCGGGTCCAGGATGGAGACGGGCTCGGCGGACCACGCCAGGCCCATGTAGCACTCGTCGGAGGCGATGATCGCACCCGTGTCCCGGGCGAACTCGACCCAGCGGCGCATTTCGTCGACCCCGCGCACGCGGCCTGTGGGGTTCGACGGGGAGTTGACGTAGACGAGGTCCGCGCCGTCGACAGGCTCGTCCGAGCGCACCACAGTGCACCCCGCGATCAACGCGCTGACCTCGTACGTCGGGTACGCGACCTCGGGGATCACCACGACGGCGTCGCGCCCGCGCAGGCCCAGCGTCGTCGGCAGCCACGCGATGGCCTCCTTCGTCCCGATGACAGGAAGCACCGCGTTCGGACCCAGGCCACCCGCGTTGTAACGGCGGCTCAGTGCGTCAGCAATTGCGCCGCGCAGCTCGGGCGTTCCCGCGGTCTGCGGGTAGCCGGGTTCGGCGGCGTTCTCGGACAGCGCGAGCTGGATCGACGGGTCGACCGCGTCAATGGGCGTGCCCACCGACAGGTCGATCAACCCGCCCGGGTGCTGCGCGGCCGCCGCCTTAACGTCCGCGATGGTGTCCCACGGAAAGTCCGGCAGCTGCGTGCTCAGCGGGGTGCGATTGTAGGTGCCGGTCATAGCGGTGACGTCTCCTCAGACTTGCTCGAATTCAGTGGAACTACTTGTCCTGGTTCTGCGGCGGCAGAGCAGCGACGAAGGGGTGGTCGAAGTCGAGCGGGCCGGTCTTGGCCGCGCCACCCGGGGAGCCAAGCTCGTCGAAGAAGCCGACGTTGGCGTCATAGTACTGGGACCACTCGTCCGGGGTGTCGTCCTCGTAGAAGATCGCTTCGACGGGGCAGGCAGGCTCGCACGCACCGCAGTCCACGCACTCGTCCGGGTGGATGTAGAGCATGCGCTTGCCCTCGTAGATGCAGTCAACGGGGCACTCTTCCACGCAGCTGCGATCCAGCACATCCACGCAGGGTTGGGCAATCACGTAAGTCATGCCCGCCATTATGTCACTTTGGCCGAACGAGGGGCCACACGGCTCCTGCAATGCCGGCGAGCAAGAGCAGCACCGTCCACAGCGATGTAGGAACCAGCATCGTTCCCGCCGCCGGCAGCGCAAACATGAGAATAAAAAAGCAGCCCAGCCACACCCACAACGGGATCAGCGCGATCCCCGGGTGCGGGTTCCAGAGCGCGGCGGTGCGCGTCAGCACGGAGTTGAAGAAGAAGGCGATGGCAATCGTGATGGGAAACGGTGCCCCGAAAAGCCGCGCGTTGAGATAGACGACTTCCATCAGCACAGACACCGCCGCACCGACGCCGAGCCAGATCAGGCCGGCGACTGCTTCCCCACGGGGTCGCCTCACGCGTCGATCCCGTCGAGAAGCCCCGCGCCCGGAACAAGCGGCACCCCGGCGCCGGAGCGGTAGTGCTCGCGCCGGGTGACCACCTGGGTCACGAGGTTGGACAGGGCGTACACACCCGCCTCCTCGTCGTCGACGATGACCTGGGTTGCGTGCGCGCGCATCGCGGCGACCTTCACCGCAAACGTCTCGGCGTCGAGCTCAACCCAGGTCTCGGTCTCGTCGACGGCGTCGAGCTCACCGGGCGCGGGCATGGTCCAGCCCTCGGGCGCGTGCGCCGGCAGGTTCGCTTCCAGCTCGCTGCGCAGCCGCGCGGCCCACACCAGCCGCGGCACACCCACGCGCTCAGCCGCGGCGTGCGCGATCTCGTGCGCCCGGATGTGGTCGGGGTGCCCGTACCCGCCGTGGGGGTCGTACGTCATCACCAAGTGTGGCCGCTCGGTGTCCAGAATCGCCGCTAGCTTATCGACGCCCCCCTCACCACAATTCACAAAAGCCCGCGGGTTCCGGCTCGCCGGTGACCCCGCCATGCCGCTGTCGCGGTAGCACCCGGCGCCGCCTAAGAATTCCCCACGCACCCCGAGAATGCGCAGGGACTCGGCGAGTTCATGGATACGGTATCCGCCGAGCTGGTCGGCGTCGTCGGCGACGAGCTGCTGGTAGCGCTCCCCGATGACCTCGCCTTCCTCACCGAGCGTGCACGTGACCACCAGGACGTCGGCCCCGCGCCGGGCCAGGTCCGCCAGCGCGCCGCCGGTCGAGATGGCCTCGTCGTCCGGGTGGGCGTGTACCGCCACCACGCGGTACCCCGCGAGATCGTTAGTCTTTGTCATTGCTACGCCTTTCTGGGCCGTTCGTTGCTGTGCGACTACGAGGGCCACGCCTGGAGGACGGAATCCGCGCCAACGATACCGTCTGTTGCGGCGCGGATCCGCCGCTCCCCCATCAGCGGCACCCACACCGCATAAGCGTCGAGCGTCGCCGCGACCTCGTCCGCCGCCAGCTCCGCCGGGATCTCGCCGAAGAGGATGGCGTCGGCGCGCTCTTCCGTCTCCGGGGTACACAACCCCGAGAGGTTGCCGGCGCGATACGTCGCAGGCGGGCAGTACAGCCGTCCGGCCAGAGCCGGGGTCGAGCCGCGCTGCACCATCCAGTTCACCGTCATGTCGAGCTCTCCGGTGGGCAGCCCCTGTGCCGCCATGGAGCGCATGTCGGTGGTGACGACATCCGCGGCAATTCCGCGGGAAGAGAGCAGGTCCACGAGCGATCGCGCGGCGGCTGCGGCCTGCGCATCAGCCGGGTCGACTCCGACGCGCAGCGGCCGATTGGTGCGGATCAGCTCGGGCAACACCGTCGACACGGCCTCGGAGACCGGGCGGTGCGGGGCAACGTTCAGGTCGGTGCTTCGGCCGGCGGCGACGCTGGCGAGCAGGGGAACGTCGATAAGCGAGCGCATTTCCTCGCGCGCCTCCATGCTTTCCAGCAGCGGCGAGGTGGTGGACAGGGTGATGCCGAGGGTGCGCGGCGCGTCGACGAACTCCGTGCGCACCCCGGGAACGAGGCCGAACACGGTGCCGGTCGTTTCGGCCGGGGTGAGGTCGGCGAAGGCGAGCTGTCCTCCCCTGAGCTGGCCCGCGACCTGGGTGGTGTTGTTCACGGCGTTGAGGGTGAGGATGTCCACGTCGGCGGGGTGCTCGCCCCAAAACCTGTCATTGCGGTTGAGGATGATCACGCGGCGTCCCCGGTCAACATCGACAAGCATGAAGCGGCCTGCCGACGCCGGAATCGTGGTGCGCAGCCCGACGGCGAAGTCGGAGGCGTCGGCGCTGAGCAAGTGCGACGGCAGTAGGTGGGTGAACAGCGCGCGCCACTCGGCCACCGGCGCGGAGAAGTCGACGTCGACAACTTTGCCGCCAGCTCCGATCACGCGGATGTCCGAGATCGCCCTATAGCCTGCCGGGTCAATCACCCCGGGCGTGGACGCCATTCCGCGCCACAGATAGGCGAAGTCGCGGCCGGTGATCGGCGTTCCGTCGGACCATTGCGCCTCATCTTCGAGGACGTAGCGCACCGTCATGGCCGCTGCCGGCGACGACGGCACAGGCAGCACCGCGGCTGCGGTTACAAGATCTGCGTTGCGCTCACCGTTGATGAACGCGCTCGGCAGCACCAGGTCGGCGATCGCCCTGACGGTCTCTGTCTCGTCGGAGGCGAGGTGCGGGTTGAGCCCGTTGCGTAGCGGGTCCACCCCAACCTCGAGGGTGGTGCGCGTCGTGGGGGCCGGCGTGGCCGCGGTGGTAGTTGCGCGCTCCCCCGGCGGGTCCGTGACCAGTGGGGGCGGGCCCGGGTTGGCCGCACACGAGGCAATGGACAGTCCCATGGCAGACAGCAGCGCCGCGCACACCATCCGGGTAGACGGTGTGCGCGGCGCTGGGTTGAGGGGTTTCATCCCCTCGGATGCTACTTGTTCTTCTGCTTCGCACGGGAGCGGGCACGGCCGCGCTCGGTGGAGTCGAGGATGATCTTGCGCACGCGCATCGCCTCGGGGGCGACCTCGACGCACTCGTCGTCGTCACAGAACTCGATGGCCTCGTCCAGGGAGAGGGTGCGGGCCTTCGCAAGGGTCACCGTGGTGTCGGCGGAAGCCGCACGCATGTTGGTGAGCTTCTTCTCCTTGGTGATGTTGATGTCCATGTCCTCGTCGCGGGTGTTCGCGCCGACGACCATGCCCTCGTAGGTCTCCGCGCCCGGCTCGACGAAGAACTCGCCGCGGTCGGACAACTGCATCAGCGCGTACGCGGTGACCTGGCCCGAGCGGTCGGCGACCAGGGAGCCGGTCGGGCGGCCCTTGATCTCACCGGCCCAGGGGCGGTGCTCGATGGAGTAGGAGTTGGCGATACCGGCGCCGCGCGTCTCCGTGAGGAAGGTCGTGCGGAAGCCGATCAGGCCGCGCGAGGGCACGTCGAACTCCATGCGGACCCAGTCGCCGGAACCGGCGTTGCTCATCGCGGTCATCTGACCCTTGCGGTTGGCCAACAGCTGGGTGACGGCACCCTGGTACTCAGAGGGAACATCGATGACCATGTGGTCGTACGGCTCGTAGGTCTTGCCGTCGATCTCCTTGGTCACAACCTGCGGCTTGCCCACGGTCAGCTCGAAGCCCTCGCGGCGCATCGTCTCGATGAGGATGGTCAGTGCCATCTCGCCTCGACCCTGCACCTCCCACGCGTCCGGGCGCTCGGTCGGCAGCACGCGAATGGACACGTTACCGATGAGCTCCTGGTCGAGGCGGGCCTTGACCATGCGGGCGGTGAGCTTGTCGCCGCCGTTGCGGCCTGCCATCGGGGAGGTGTTCACACCGATGGTCATGGAGATAGCCGGGTCGTCGACGGTGATGCGCGGCAGCACGTCCACGTGGTCCGGGTGAGTCAGGGTGTCACCGATCATGATGTTCTCGATGCCGGAGACGGCAGCGATGTCGCCGGCGACAACCTCGCCGGTGGCCGGGACACGGTCGAGGCCCTCAGTGACGAGCAGCTCGGCGATCTTCACGTTCTTGACGTGCTGCTCGCCTTCGGCGTCGTAGTGGACCCAGGCGACGGTGTCGCCCTTCTTCACGGAACCGCGGTAGACGCGGATCAGCGCGATACGGCCGAGGAAGGAGGAGGAGTCCAGGTTGGTCACCTGCGCCTGGAACGGCGCGTCCACGTCGGCGGAGGGCTCGGGCAGGACGTCGTAGATGACGTCGAAAAGCGGCTGCAGGTCCTCGTTGTCCGGCAGCTCGCCGTTGCCCGGGTTCTCCTGGGATGCGCGGCCGGCGCGGCCGGAGGTGTAGAGCACCGGAAGCTCGAGCAGGCTCTCGGCGGCCTCGGCGGCCTCCGGATCCTCAAGGCCAGCACCGAGCTCGAGGAGTAGGTCCTGAGCCTCGTCGACGACCTCGTCGATGCGGGCGTCCGGACGGTCGGTCTTGTTGACGCAGATGATCACGGGCTTCTTCGCCTCGAGTGCCTTGCCCAGCACGAAGCGGGTCTGCGGCAGCGGACCCTCGGAGGCGTCGATCAGCAGGACGACGCCGTCGACCATGGACAGGCCGCGCTCGACCTCGCCACCGAAGTCGGCGTGGCCCGGGGTGTCAATGACGTTGATGATGAGGTCGCGGCCGTCCTTGCCCTGGCCGGCACGGCGGATCGCCGTGTTCTTGGCCAGGATGGTGATGCCGCGCTCGGATTCGAGCTCGCCGGAGTCCATGACACGGTCACCGTGCTCGCCGTGGTCGCTGAACACACCGGACTGCTCCAGCATGGCGTTGACGAGGGTGGTTTTGCCGTGGTCAACGTGCGCCACGATGGCGACGTTGCGAAATTCAGGATGCGACACTGATTCGGAGCTCCTTAAAGCACGAAAAGCATAGGGGGTTAGAGAACGGTTAAACCCTACAGCCTAGTGCCGCTAATCGCACTGTCGCGCAGGCGCTTGAGCGCTATTTTGTGGCCGGTTTCCCACTTGACGCACAGCCTTGTGCGACTATTGTGTCAGGAGTTGTTTATGTTAACTACTGTTTATAGTTTGCAGGACAAAACATTTTCCGTGAAGCACCCCTATTAAGGACGTCGCCGTGCCCCAGTCCCGACACCGCCACCGCCGCATGCTGCGCGCCGCCGCAACCGTGGCCACCCTCGCCTCGCTGATGCTCGGAGTTTCCGCCCCGGCCGCGTCCGCGCAGTCGTCTCGCTACATCGACACGTTTGGGCGCCCCACTCCCCAGGCGGTACGGACAGTCCACGAGTTCGCAGCCCAGCCGTTCGTGCCGCAGCCTGTCGCGGACACGCTGCGCACGGCCGTCAACTTTTTCGGCGGCCGCGGTGAGACCGGCGGGCCTGACCTGCCCACCAACGCGCCGGTGATCAGCCAGTTCATCTGGCCGACCGTGTCGTTGAACTGCATCGGCCCGGGGCTGCACTCCACGGCGTCCGCCATCGCGGTACCGGGCCCGGCCGAAATCCCGGCGCCCGGCGTTCCCGAGCACCACACCGGATTCGTCTTCACCGCCCTTGGCACTCCGCCGGCCGCCGAGGCACAGGGCGGAATGAACGTGTACTGGGCAAATGTAACCAATGGGCGCACGGGCGTAACGCCGCTTGATAACAATCAGATAAACCCCACAGGACCGGCAACCCTCTCCGGGGTCGCCGATACCGGCCCGGGCACCGTCCTGGCCGTTGTTGGAGGCAGTGTCCGCACTACGTCCAACGTCTGCACTTTCGCCCCAACCGTAGCTAGTTTCAACGTGAGGTAATCATGAGCGCCGATCTTCACCCTGTGAAGCAGGAGACTTTTGACACGACGTCGAACACCAACACTGACCCCAAGGGGTACCAGCGTGAGGTCGACACGTTTCGGGTAACCGACTTCGGCCTTTACATGGCGCGCGGCGCCAACCACCCGAAGTTCGGCTATCTGGAGAGCTGGCTGCTTCCCGATCTCGGCCTGCGTGCGAACATCTTCCACTTCCGCGAGGGCGTGGAGGAAAAGCAGGACTTCTACTTCGATGTCGCCGACATCGACGTCGAGGGCGATGTCTGGCACACCCGCGACCTCTACGTCGATCTCGTCTCCCTGACCGGCAACCCCATCGACGTGCTCGATATCGACGAGCTCGCCGCGGCGACCTCCGCCGGGCTTATCTCGGCCGAGGAAGCAGAAAAGGCTATCGACGTCACCCTCAACGCCGTCGAGGGCATCACGCGCCACCAGGACAACGCCATGGAGTGGCTGCGCACCCTCGGCATCGAGCTGACCTGGGCAGACGAGGTCGAGCTCGCGCCCGCCGGCTAAAGCCGCACGGTCACATCCACGGGCAATTCCGGCAGACCCTCCTCCTGCGCGGTCCACATGTCCCAGTACGGCGCGTACCCGGGGTCGCGCCGCAGCGCACGGTCGCGACGCGTTTGAAGCGGGGCGGCAACGCGGATCGTCGCGACACTTCCGCGCTTCAACGCAGCGCTTATCGACGCCTCCGTAATCGCGCCCACCCCCTCCACGATCACATCCTCCTGCGGGTCGAGCGCCACCCATGCGCCGCGGCGGTTATGCTTCCAGTCCCAGCGCCAGAATCCCGGGCGCGTCGGATGGAGCACATCCTCGGCGACCCTGCGTGCCCCCTCGGCCAGCCCTGACCACCCCGGGTAGAAATCGTCCAAGTGCACCACGCGGCACCCGAGCGCCTCACCCATCATGAGCGCGAGGGTGGTTTTGCCGGCGCCGGAGCGGCCGTCGATAAGCACTGTGAAAGCCACTTAGCCCACGCTCCACAGCGGGCGAAGGTGGCCGGTGTACCACGCAATGCCCAGCGCGAGCGCCGCTGCGAGGACGCAGAGAACGAGAACGACCGCGTCGATGCGGTGCAGGCGAGAGGTCCGCGCGTGGCTGCGGGTTGGTAGGCGACCAAAGCCGCGTGCCTCCATCGCGGAGGCGAGCTTGCCGGCGCGGCGCAGGCTCATCACGAGCAGGCCGAACGCGAGCGACAGCCAGTAGCGCACCCGCCCGGAGTCCGCGATGCCGCGGGCGCGGCGGGAGCGGCGCATGGCGTCGAGGTCCTCGCGCAGCAGTGTCAGCACGCGAAAGCCCGCGACGGTGCCGATGACGAAGCGCTCCGGAAGCCGCAGGACCTGCGAGAGCCCGTCTCCGAGGTCGGTCGGGTCGACGTCGGCGGAGAGGACGACCACGGGCAGCGCGATCGCGAGGACGCGCAGGACCACCGCGATCGCCAGACTAACGGAGAGTTCCGAGACTTCCAACAGCCCCCAGCTGAGGTAGACCTCTCCGCCGCTTTGGCCGTAGAGCGCCATCGGGATTCCGGAGATCGGGGCGACCACGAGGATCGGCAAGCCCCGGCGCACGAGGCGCGCCCAGCTCACCCCGCACAGCGGCGCGGCGGCGAGCGTCAGTGCAATCGCCACAGTGGCGGATACCCAATCAAGCGTGACCATCAGCGGGGTGGTGAACACCGCCAGCGCAAGGATCCGTGTGACAGGGTTAATGCCCGAAATGAGGTTCATGTGAGGACCTCCCGGTGGTCACCGAGCGAGGCGATGAATGCCTCGTCGTGGGTGATCGACACGACGGTTACCCCGTCCTCGGTCAGCTCGCGGATCAGCCCGACGAGCTCGACGAAGGTCCGGTCGTCCTGGCCGAACGTCGGCTCGTCCAACACGACCAGCCGAGGGGCGTTCACCAGCGCGGTCGCAACCGACAGCCGGCGCTTCTCCCCGCCCGAGAGGGTAAACGGGTTCGCCTGCCGGAGGTGGTCGAGCCGCAGCCGCGCCAGCAGCTTATCGACGCGCTCCCCACGCGCCCCCGACAACTCCATCTCGTCCTGCACGGTGGAAGTGACAAACTGGTGCTCTGGGTCCTGGAAGACGTAGCCGATGCGCTGCGCCAGATCCCGCGACGACCACTTCAGGGGTGGCCCCGTCAAACTCCGGCGGATGTCATCCGAGTAGTACGCCTCGCCCGACGCCGTCTTTGTCAGCCCCGAAAGCGCCAACGCCAGCGTGGTCTTTCCGGTGCCGTTCGCGCCGGTAATAACGGTGGAGTACCCCTGTGGGATGCGCACGGTGCGCGCAGGGCCCCAGGTGGGGCGCAGGTTGCGGGTCTCCACCGCCGGAATCGTCCCGGACAGCACGCTGCGGGCAGGCGGCAGCTCGGGTACGCCGGGCAGGTCATCTGCGGAGATGCGGTTGAGCCCCGTTTCATCGAGCCGGTAGAACGCATCGATCACTCCCGCCCACGGCCGGGGGCGGTGCTCCACCACGATGAGGCTCGCCCCCGTTCGCCGGCACGCGCGGTCGACGGCGGCGATGATCTCGTCGCGCCCCCCCGGGTCGAGGTTCGCGGTGGGTTCATCGAGAATGATGATTGAGGCGCCCATCGCGATTACCCCGGCCAAGGCGAGGCGCTGCTTCTGCCCTCCGGACAGATGGGAGGTGACGTGGTCGAGCGGCACATCAAGCCCCACAGCATCGAGCGCATTGTCCACGCGCGACCAGATCTCCTCGCGCGGCACACCGAGGTTCTCCGCGCCGAACGCGACATCGTCGCCGACGCGGGTGAGGATGGTCTGCGCCTCCGGATCCTGCATCACCATGCCGACGGTCCCGTTGACAATGATGTGGCCGAGGTTGCGCCCCTCCTCCCCATCGGTGGCGAGGCCCGCGATCACGGCCAGCAGAGTCGATTTGCCGGACCCGGAGTCGCCGGTGATGAGCACCCTCTCCCCCGCAGCCAGGTCGAGGTCGACGCCGGTGAAGGCTGGCACGCGGCGCGTGGCGTGGTGATAGCCGAGCCCGCGGGCCTGAACGACGAGTTCTGTCATCGCGCTATGCGCGGTCAGCGGCGACGCTGTCCACGCTGTCCACGCTGTCCACGCTGTCTACAGTGCCGAAGCGCTCGCGCCCTGCGGCGAAACGGTCGAGGGCTCCGGTCTTTGCCAGCGCCTTGACCAGCCAGTACGCAAGCAGGCCCGCCAGAACCACGCCCGAGATCGTCATGGAGATCAGGTAGATGACGTTGAACGCCAGGCTCATCGCCAAGTTTCCGGAGGTGAACAGTTCGAGGACGAACGCCCCGACGGCAGCGCCGACACCGGCGAGGGCGGCGACGGCGGGGGTGAAGCGTCGATAAGCGAAGGCGAGGAAGACGAGCTCAGCGCCGAGGCCCTGTGCCAGCCCCGAGTACAGGGTCTCGATTCCCCACTGGCTACCGATGAGCGCCGAGACTGACGCCGCGATGACCTCGACAAACACCGCCGCGCCCGGTTTGCGGATGATGAGCCCGCCGAGGATGCCGCCGAGAAACCACACTCCCGCGAACAGGCCGCCGAGGCCCGGGGTCAGGGCGTCAAATGCCTTGAACCCCGCGTATCCGATGGTGTTCCACACCCAAAAAAGGAGGCCGACGGCGACACCGAGAACGGCTGCTGTGACGATGTCGAGCACGCGCCACTGGGGGCGATTGCGCATCGGCATGCTTTGGGCAGGGGTTGATGAAGTCATGAAAATCCTTCCTAAACGCCGGCATTATCCGGATCAGGTTCAACGGTTCGCCATTTCTGGCATCTCAGCCCCGCATGCGGAGCACCCGTGTAGTGGTCGCACTCAGTTTAGCAGGGTGCGTTGGTGGGATTTGCAGGGTTGGGTGGCGAAAGTGGATTCGTTCGAACACTTTATCGAACAGGTGTGCGAGAGCGTGCCCCTACGGCGTTCCATCTGTAAAACTAATTAATACGTTTAAGGTCTCGAAAGGAAAAGAAGATGCCCAAGGTGTTGAAAATCGCGACCATCCTGGCTTCGTTTTCAGTTGCCCTTCTCGCTCCTTCAGATTTTGCGAATGCAGTTGATAACAATCTCTTTGAACAAGAACACTCCTGCCGTTCTGCGCTCAGCGAATACCGAAATAATCCAAGCCTCGCAGCCTGGGCCAATAATGCCGATTGTCACTGGCATCCTGAATTGGGACCAAGGGGTATGCGGTATCTATATTAAGTCTGAGAAAGGGGCATCCTCATGAGTATTGATACTCACTCTGGTGATTCCTGCGCTGATTCCTACCGGCCGCGCCTTAGGAAGATCGACGAAGAGGCGCGCGCTCTGCTTGCCGAATGTCAAACCCGGCAGGGGCCTCTCATCTCGCCAGACCTCGATGTCACTAATTTCTACGGGGTAGCTTTCCCGAGGAGCTCAGTGGAGAGGATCCGTGATTCGGACCTCGCAGATGACGAGCGCCAGAGATTGATCACCTATCTGCTGGGTTGCTGGTATTTGGACCAAGTTGATGGTACTTGGGATTTCGTCCCCATGCTCGTGGATAACCCAGTCCTCTACCTCTCATTCGGCCTCGGAGTCGGGACCAAGAACGGCTCAATGGTCAATGTCGCCGAGTCGGCCAGAGAGGTTCTGGAAGGCGGTGACCTCGCTTTCAAGGAGGCCTTCTATACCGCCAGTGCGAAAGTGGAACGGAGACTTGCTGGGGAACAGTCCCCTCCGGAGGATGCTGGCGAGCAGTCCCCTCCGGAGGATGCGGAGCCCTAGAGGCTCGCGCCCTTAAGCAATTGTTAGTTAGTCGTGGGCTGAGCGTATGGGACGCTGTCGGCCGGCCCTCGCTGAACTCTCCGTCTTTGAGGTCCCATCCGAGCTCTTGCAGCGATTGGCCCGACTCTGTGAATCAGGGCAGATTTTCGTGCTACGCTCCCGTTTTGCGCTCAGGCTTCGGCTGGGTCGACCCCACCACCGGTGACACCCTCGCACAGCGCGCGCAGCGCACCAG
>NZ_JAYWLR010000017.1:0-37691 GCF_040946405.1 Corynebacterium sp. LK2510
TCCCCGTAGAGGTTGTCGCCGAGGGAGCGCCGCGGCTCCCCGGACTGCGCACGCCGGCGCACAAGCTCTTCCACGGTCACACTGTTCGAGCGCTCGCGAGCGCGTCGGCTCTGGCGGGTGGTGCGGCGGTTGCTTTCCGCCTGCTGGACGCGCCGGCGCACCGTTTCGCGCTGCGTCACGGCGTTGCGCCGCGTGAGCAAAGCGATGCGCAGCAGCGCCAACACGATTGATCCCAAGGTGACCGCGGCGAGGACCGGGAAGAACTCGATAACCGGGTAGGCGATAGCGAGCACATTTGCGCGCGCTGCCGTACCGGACTCAGCTGAGCTGCCGCCCCGGGTGATCAGCCACCCAGTTGCGAGCAACGCTGTCACGTAGAGGATCGGGGCGGTAACGACGGTGAGGAACAGCCCGCGCGGATTCACCAGCGTGGTGACCAAGATGACCGCCGCGGCGAAACACACCATGAACGGCCAACCAATCTGCCCCAGGTATGTGGACAGTGCGGCCCCGGTAAACAGCGCCGCGAAAACAATTGCGACGCCGGAAGCAGTGGCAAGACCGACGAACGTTGTTCGCCGAGCATGTGATTTCCGGGTAGGCGCATGTGACACGCTGAATGAGTTTACTCATTCACCCCGTCTGTTTCGTACTCCCACGGGTGCAACTCCGGTTGCGGGGCAGCGGCGTGGCGCGGAGACGCCGAGATCTGCTGTGGGGATTGCGCCCGGTTTCGCCCCGTGCGGTGGGAGACTCCCAGCTCGCCGAGCCGTCGTGCGGTGACGAGGACGCGGGAATCGAGCGACGCCAGGGTGGAGTTGTAGGCCTCGACAGCCTTTTCCAAAGACTGGCCGAGGCGGGCGTAGTGCTCGCTCATTGTTCCCATACGTTGGTGCAACTCCGCGCCGAGGCGCTGGATTTTCTTCGCCTTGTCGTTCATCTCCTCGTGGCGCCACCCGAGCGCAACGGTGCGCAGCAGCGCGAACAACGTTGTGGGGGTGGCGATCACAACATCTCGCGCGAAGGCGAAGTCGAGCAGCTCCGGGTCGAGGCCGAGGGCGGCGTCCAGGAAAGGATCGGCGGGGACGAACAGCACCACGAATTCGGGAGTGGGTTGAAACGCCTCGATGTACGGCTTGGCAGACAGCGTCTCCACGTGGCTGCGCAGCAGGTGGGAGTGCCGGCGCAGATAGGCCTGTTTCTCCTCAGGGTCGTCGGTGTTCAGCGCATCCAGGTACGAGGAGAACGGAACCTTTGCGTCGACGATGATGGTGCGCCCGTGCGAGAGGCGCACGAGCATGTCGGGGCGGACGCGGGTGCCGTCGACAAGCGTTGTCGCTTGGACGTCGAAGTCGCAGTGCTCCACCATGCCGCCGAGCTCGACGACGCGTTGCAGCTGCATCTCGCCCCACCGGCCGCGGGTCTGCGGTGAGCGCAGCGCGGAAATGAGCTGGTCGGTGCGATCGCTCAGACGTGTCGACGTGCGGGTGATGGCCTGTACCTGGCTGGCGAGCGCGGAGTAGGCCACGGCGCGGTCCTCGTCCATGTCGTCGATCTGTCCGGCGAGGCGCTCGAGCGCGCGGGTCACCGGGACCATGTCGATCTGCTCGTGCCTGGCGCTACTCACGGAACCAGCAGGCTGCCGCTGGCGCAGTGCCACAACGGCGGCGGCAGCGCCGAGGATGAGGCCGAGTGTGAAAACGATGAGGGTGGTGGCGGTCGACATGGCCGAAAGTGTGCCACACGCCCCGGACACGGACCTGGTGCTAGTTCTTCGGTTTGCGCTTTTTGTCGAACATGTCGGCGATACGGTCGGGGTGGACGTACTGGCGCAGCCGCGGGTTGGAACGGACCTTTTCCCAGCCGCGCTCTACACCGGAGCGGCGCACTGGGGCGGGCTCGTCACTCGGCATGGCTGGTGCCTCCCAGTCGCGGTCGCCGCGCCATTCGCGGCGCTCGTGGACGGATTCGCGCTCCTCGAGCTCGGCGATGGCCTTGCCCTCGGGGGTTATGAATTCCAGCTGGTCTGCGCGCTTTTCCCCGGCGTGGATCTTGATCATGTCGAGCACGTAGCGGTAGGCCACGGCAATCATCGCCGCGGCGGGCACCGCGAGGAATGCTCCGACGAGGCCGAAGAGGCCGCCACCGACGGTGACGGAGACGAGCACGATCACCGGGTGGAGGTTCATCGCGCGCGACTGCAGCAACGGGGAGAGGATGTTGCCTTCGAGCTGCTGAACGGCGATGACAAGGCCGAGGACGATCATCGCTTTGGTGAAGCCGAAGGAAACGAGGGCCACGAGGACAGCGAGGGCACCGGCGGTCACCGCACCGACGATTGGGATGAATCCCGCGATGAACGTGATCACCGCGAGGGTAAAGGCCATTGGGATGTTCAGGAAGTAAAGGCCGAGGCCGATGAAGACGGCGTCGACAAGCGAGACGATCGCTTGGGCCCTGATGAAGCCGGACAGGGTGTTCCACCCGCGGGTGAACAGCTCCGTGGCGTGCAGACCCGTGCGGCCTCCGGTGGCGGAGCGCAGCCAGGGGAGGAAGCGGTGGCCATCTTTGAGGAAGAAGAAGGTCAACACGAGCACGACCACGAGGGTGACCACCAGGCCCGCAGCGGTACCGATTCCGGCGAAGACACCGCCGGCGATAGCGCCTGCCTGGTTTTGCAGCCACTGGGCGATCTCGTTGATGGCCTCGTTGAGGTCGTCGGGGTTGACATTTAGCGGCGGGCCCTGCAGCCACAGCTGCATGCGCTGGATGCCCTCGAGAGCCTGGAGGTAGAGGATGCGCGAGTGCGCCGCGATGTCAGGGGCGATCAGCGAGGCCAAAAAGCCGGCGAGGCCGAAAAACGCCAAAAGCGACGTCACTGCCGCCAGGCCTGAGGGGACCTTCTTGCGGCGCAGGAAGCTCGTGATCGGCGCGAGCACGGTGCAGACGATCAGCGCCAGCACAATGGGCAAAATTCCCGCCCAGAACGCGCCGATGATCTGCGACAGGGCGTACAAAAAGACTGCGACGACGAGGATGCGCAGGGCAAACATGGCTGTTGATTTGAGCCAGGTGTTGACCACGACTCCGCGGTCGACGATGTCGCGGGGCGGAGAATCCACGGGCTTGTCTGAGGGGATTGCTGTGCTCACCTGAAATATATTGCACTATCGCCATGAGCTTTGCGACGTCCACCCGCGCACACCCACGCCCATCAACCTCGATGACAGGTACGTGGGATAGGATCGACCCCCGTGAGCCTTACTCTTGGAATCGTCGGTCTGCCCAACGTGGGCAAGTCCACTCTCTTTAATGCCCTAACCCGCAACGACGTTCTCGCCGCGAACTACCCGTTCGCGACGATCGAGCCGAACGTGGGCCTCGTCGAGCTTCCCGACGCCCGCCTGACGCGCCTTGCTGAAATCTTCGGTTCTGAGCGCATCCTGCCGGCGACGGTGTCCTTCGTGGATATCGCCGGCATTGTCAAGGGTGCCTCCGAGGGTGAAGGCATGGGCAACGCGTTTTTGGCCAACATCCGCGAAGCGGACGCAATCTGCCAGGTGGTCCGTGCGTTCTCGGACGACAACGTCATCCACGTCGACGGACGGGTCAACCCGGCGAGCGACATCTCGGTGATCAATACCGAGCTCATTCTCGCCGACCTCCAGACCATTGAAAAGGCGCTGCCGCGCCTGGAGAAGGATGCGCGCAAGGACAAGGACCTGGCGGCAGTCGTCGCTGAGGCGAAGAAGGCCCAGGCCATCCTCGAAGACGACCGCACCCTTTTCGCCGCCGCCAAGAGTGGCGATATCGACCTCGCGGCTCTGCGCGACCTGCACCTGATGACGGCCAAGCCGTTCCTTTACGTGTTCAACTCCGATGAGGCCGTACTGACCGACGAGGCGCGCCAGCAGGAGCTGCGCGAGCTCATCGCCCCGGCCGAGGCCGTCTTCCTCGACGCCCAGACCGAGACCGAGCTGCTCGAGCTTGACGAGGAAGACGCAGCCGAGCTCCTCGCCGCCGTGGGCCAGGACGAGCCGGGCCTGAACACGCTGGCCCGCGCGGGCTTCGAGACTCTTGGCCTGCAGACCTACCTCACCGCCGGGCCGAAGGAGGCACGGGCCTGGACGATCCGCCAGGGCGACACCGCCCCGAAGGCCGCCGGCGTGATCCACTCCGACTTTGAGAAGGGCTTCATCAAAGCCGAGATCGTCGCCTTTGACGACCTCGACGAGTGCGGCTCCATGGCCGAGGCCCGCGCCAAGGGCAAGGTCCGCCAGGAGGGCAAGGACTACGTCATGGCTGACGGCGACGTCGTGGAGTTCAAGTTCAACGTCTAGCGTTATTAACGCGACGCGGCATGCATGGCATGCCTGATGTGTGATCAGATCCTTCGGTGACCGTGACATGGAGCTTGTCTGGTTGCGTGAGCGGGTGCCGCGGATCGATCCGCGAATCCACAAGGCTGCGAACCGGAAGCTGCATCTGCTCGATGTTGCGGTGTCGCTCAATGCGCTTCGAGTGCCTCTAGGGAATCGACTTGAAGCCGGAGCGGGCGTCGTGACAACCAGCGGCGAGTACATCACTTGTGACATCGTCGCTGGCACGAGCCCCGCGACGATCGTCGCCGAAAGTGATCCCGCACTTGCCTTCTTGACCTTGGCTGATTCCGCTCTGTCGGCTGGGCACAGCCTCGTCGTGCCGAAGCAGCATTGCCTTGGGGTCCTGGATGCGACGTCTGAATCCCGGGAGGCGGTGATCGAGTTATGCAGTGTGGTTGGTCGAGTCATGGTCGAGGCGGAGGTGGGGACAGGGGTCAATCTGCTGAGCGCCTGTGGTCTTGGGAGTGATCAGTCGGTTGATCACTGGCGCATCCATCTGGTGCCGCGTCGTAGCGGCGATGGCGTGGATACCTGGCCCGAGACGGACTCTCCTGTCGCGGCGAGCGATCACGCGAACGCTGGGGTGCGAATCGCCTCGGCAGTGACGATCGTCGCCTGAGTCTTTCTGTAGCGCACGAAGAACTTGCGGAGTATTACGCAGACTGCAATCGGCTACGCAACGCGGTCGAGTTTCGGCACGTTAGTAAGTCTTCATCGTGCCTGAGGCGCCGGGAGTCAGTCCAAGCAGAACTCATTTCCCTCGGGGTCGGCCATGTCGATCCAGCCAGCTTCGATCCCCGACGGCTCGACCCGCCGAAGTACGGTTGCCCCTGCGGATTCGAGTTCGGCGGCCCGAGCCGACAGTGCCGTCATCCGCTCGTCGCCGCGAAGTCCGGGCGCTGCGCGGAGATCCAGGTGCAGGCGATTCTTGGCAACCTTGCGCTCTGGGACCTGCTAAAACCAGAGGTGGGGCCCTTGCCCTCCGGGTCGGAACAGGCCGCCCGCGAATTCCATTCGGACTCGGGGATTCCCCATGCTGTCAGGGCTTCGGGCCACGAGGTGAACGGTGCGGGCGCGGAATCGAGCTCGTAGCCCAAGGCCAGGCACCAGAAGTTGGCAAGACTGGTGGGATCGGCGCAGTCGAAGGTGATCTGAACGGTGATGGCCATGCCATCGATTGCAGTGGGCCGCAGTTGTGCTCAGTCGTAGACCTTGTCCCGTCGGCCGATGGAGAAGACCTGGATGGTGACGACGTCATCATGGATCACGGCCAGGATGCGGTATGAACCCGCCCGGTACCGCCATTCGCCTGAGTGGTTTGCGGTGAGTCCCTTGCCGAAGGCGCGAGGGTCTGCGCAGCCGTCGAGGTTGTTCTTGATCCAGGTGGCGAGGATCCTGGCGTCGAACCGGTCCATTTTCTTGAGTTGCTTGCGGGCTCGCGCGGTTAGCTCGACGCGATATGACCTGGGCTGGGTGCCCATCAGGCGAGTTCAGTCAGGATCTCGTCGATGCTGAAGCGCTCGCCGGAGTCGTGGGCGATGGCGTCCCGAAGTTCCCGCAGATCGTAGGCGTCCTCGATCTTCTCCAGGATGGCGGCTCGGGCGAAGTCGGATATGGTCATGCCCTCGAACTGGGCGAACTTGCGCACGAGTTCGGCGTCCTCATCGCTCATCCGCACGGTCATGGTGCTCATGGCATCCCCTTCCTGTCTGAATACAGTGTATTCAGGGGTGTGTTCAGGGGCAAGCCTTCCACGGAGATGGCGAGGAGTGCGGGGAGGGGATCCGGTTGCTCATCAGACTGTAATCGGCTACGGAACGCGGTGGAGCTTCGGTTTAACGTCTAAAACACGGGCGCTACCGGGGAGATCAAACCCGGAAGCGCCCGTCGACGGCGGGGTTTAGAGGTCGGAGTGCTCCGCTTTGCCGAGCTGCTCCATGAGGTCATCGGGGGTCAGGTTGGCGTCCATAAACTCCTTGGACAGAGGCAGGCGCAGCTGCAGGTCGGTTCCGATGCACAGCTCGGCGACGGCGCTCTTGATCTCGTAGTCGATGACGTGACCGCCAACGGTGTGGTCGTCATCGATGAAGTGGACGTGGCATCCGGGCACGGAGATGGTCGCTTCGAACTCGGGTGTGCGGAAGCCACACAACACGCCCGTGACGTTGTCGAAGCGCAGCACGTCTTCGCCGTCGGTGGCGTCCACGAGGGAGGGGTAGGGGCGAGTCTGGCGGGCGACGGTACGGGTTGTCACCCAGTTGAACTCGCCGGTGATGCGGACGGCGTACAGGTAGTTGGAGCTGGGCTCCATCGTGTCGATGATTTCGCTGACGCTCTTGCGCACAAGATCGCCGCTCAGTTCCATCGACAGCGAGGGAACGAAGTTGGTGACAACGGCGTAGGGGGTCTTCGTCGACAGCGGCGGCTCGGTGATCGTGCCGTCGGCGCGCATTTGGTAGCAGCGACCGCCGATGATGATCATCTCGCCGTCGAGCTCGTTGAAGGTGCCGATGCCGAACGAGCCGTGGCCGAGGAGCTCCTGCAGAGTCAGGTCGTCATCGAAGACGCCGGAAGCGAGTGAGGAGATGAGGCCGTGTTGGAAGATGGTGTGGCGGGTGGGGATCATACTGGGGCCTTTCGTTGAGGTTGTGGTGCCATCGGGTGCTCAGGTGAGGAGTGGCACACACTGGGCGGTTGGCATTGTGGTGCGGAGTGCTGAATCACTCTAGTAGTTCGCCGCGGAGCTGGTGGGCGAGGTAGGTGGCGTTGTTCGCGTAGTTGACGGGGACGTTGATCACCGACGGGCCTTCCTCGGCGAGGGCCGCCTTGATGGTGGGGGCCAAATCGTCGGGGTTGGTCACGGTGTGCCCGTGGGCTCCGTAGGACTCCGCGTGTGCGGCGACGTCGTATTCTCCGAGCTGGATGCCGCTGGTGCGTCCGTACCGCATCTCCTGCTGGAAGGCGACCATGTTGTAGGTGTTGTCGTTGAAAACGACGTGAACGAGGTTGCTCTTGAGCCGGACTGCGGTCTCGAGCTCCATGGCGGAGAACAGGAATCCACCGTCGCCGGAGACGGACACGACCGGCCTGGTCGGGTCGACGATGGTTGCCGCGATACCCCACGGCAGGCCGACGCCCAGGGTCTGCTGGCCGTTGGAGAACAGCAGGGTTCGGGGCTGATAGGTGCGGAAGTACCGTGCCATGTAGATCTGGTGGGAACCGATGTCGCACGTCACGACGGTGTCGTCGGACAGGCATTCGCGCATCGTCTGCACGACCATGAGCGGGTCCAGGCCGGTTTCGCTGGCGCCGACGGGCAGCTCGACCTTGTTGAGTTGCTCGCGCAGCTTTTCGGCTGCGGAGCGGGCCTGTTCAGGCATCTGGTAGTCCTTGAGCAGGAGAGCCAGCTCGTGGAGCGTGGAGGGGATGTCCCCGTGCAGTTCCAGTGTGGGCTGGAACGCGGCGTCGATGTCGCCGCCGACCTCGTCGATGGTGATGATCCGACGTGCGTCGTCGGTATTCCACAGGTGAGCGTCGTACTCGATCTGGTCGTATCCGAGCGCGACCACGAGATCTGCCTGGTGCAGGGCGATGTCGCCAGGCTGGTTGCGGAACAGACCCACGCGGCCGAGGAAGTGATCCTCCAGATCGCGGCCGATGATTCCGGCAGCCTGGAACGTCTCCACGACGTGCAGGTCGGTGGTGCTGAGGAGCTCACGCAGTGCCAGCGCGCCCTCGTTGCACGCCGTGCGCATGCCAGCCAGGATGACAGGGAAGCGCGCCGCCTTAATGGCCTCGGCCGCCTCCTCCAGGGACGCCTTTGGTGCCGGGCCGAGGCGGGGGTTGAGAAGGTTCGTGGTGATCGAGCTCGTTGTCGGCTCGGCAAGGACGTCGCTCGGGAGCACGACAGCCGTCGCGCCACGCGGCATGACGGATGCCTGGCGGAAGGCGTTCGTCAACGTGGAAGCGACGTTGTCGGCGGCATTGACCTCACCGCTGGATTTAGTGACAGTTTGCAGGAAGGCGGTGGCGTCGAGGGACTGGTGGGTGTGCTTGAGTCGGTCGCCGCGCGGAACCGCACCGCAGATCGCGACCATCGGGTCACCCTCGGAGGTCGCCGTCAGAAGGCCAGTCGCGAGGTTTGTCACCCCGGGTCCGGAGGTGGCGATCGCGACACCGGGAGTACCAGTCAGGCGGCCTACAGCCGCGGCCATGAATGCAGCGTTTTGCTCGTGCCGGCACACGACGACCTCGATATCGGAGTCCAGGAGGGCGTCGAAGACCTGGTCGATCTTGGCGCCGGGAACGCCGAAGACGGTGGTGACACCTTGGGCCTGAAGCACCTCGACAACGCGCTCTGCGCTACGACGGGACGTACTGTTCGTGGACATGGTGAATCACAACACTTTCTGTGCTTAGGGGTTGGGAAGAAGGGATCGGCGGTACAGGTCGCGAGAGATGTGGCGTCTCGTGACATCGCGTGCCAAAAGAAGATCGCCACCGCCGATCCGGTGCGTGAATTTTCAGTGCTCCAGGTAGGACGTGTCGCCACCGCCGGTGTTGCAACGGGTTGTCACCGTGGATGGCGCACGTGAAACGGGGAGCTAGGCCGGTCATCAGCTCGTTAATCACGCCTTTGTTGTGGAGCGCGGATGATTATCCAGATGGGAGGCCACGTCCTGGTCGGCGAACACCTACATGTCCAAGTCTGCGAGAGCGCGCAGATCGTACCGGGCTTTCGCAGAGAGCCTTTTCACCGCCGCGTTCTTTCACGGTCCGCACGTGGGGGAGCATCTGGGGAAAATGTTGAACACTCCGATCAGCGACCGTGATCCCCGTTGTAATCTGGGGATCGGGGGCCCGCTGCGTCATGGCCCACAGCGTATCAGACAGATTCGTTAATCCCATCGCTAGAGGTCGTGGCCTTGCGGGGCCGGCCTAACCCCCCCCATTCCACCCGCTTCTCCGACCGCCCCTAAGCCCCATTGCCTCTCATCTCCTCGCGTCCAGCAGGGAGAATAGCGAGCGACATCGGTGCATTACCGTGTCGCCGACCACGTGTGGCTGAATGGTCATAGTCCTACCCGCTGCCCACGAGGTTGTTCCATGCTCAGTAAAGCCGCACAACATGGCGCTGCCCTGTCTGCGCTCGTCGCGTTCGTACTCGCCTCCGCCGACTTGGCAGCACCGAGCGCCTTCGCAGCAGACAGCCCCATCTACCGCGCTGCCGTCGGTGTGGGTGCTGATGCCGCGAGCGCGAACATTTCGTGGCGCTCCAGGAACCGGGGCCCGGAGGTCGTGCGCCTCATACCGGTGGACCGCCCTGACCAGTCGCGGGAGATCGAGGGCCGCGTCGCCAACTTCGGGGCGCGTTCCTATCTGTCAAAGGTTGCCGAGGTCACGGGCCTTCAGCCCGGCACCACGTACCGCCTTCAGATCGGCTCTGACGAGAAGGGGTGGAGTGAGCCCGAGCATTTCACCGTCGATGACGGCGACGGCACCTGGGAGGCGATCGCCATCGCGGATGCGCAGGTCGGTGTCGGCGCACGGGTCTCCGAGCAGGCAGCGACGTGGCGTGCCACGGCGGAGGCCGCGCAGCGCCGTGCTCCCGACGCCGCCGTCTTCTTCAGCCTCGGCGACCAAGTCGAGGGCTGGGGCAATCTCGTCGGCCCGCGAGGGCAGTACGATGGCTTCTTTTCAGCCCCGCAGCTGCGCCGCTTCCGCGTCGCCACCATCGAGGGCAACCATGAAAAGCGGCCCACGAGCTGGGCCAGGCGCCACTACAAGGAGCACTGGATTCTCCCGCACGAGCTGGGGGAGACGTCACATTACTACTTCGAGCAGGACAACGCCCTCGTCATTGGGCTGAACTCCAACCGCAACGACGAGGCAGGTCTCGCCGAGCAGGCGCAGTTCGTACGCGACACCGTCGCAGCCCACGGCACCGACAAGGCCTGGGTCATTGTGACGAACCACTTCGCGTTCCATTCCCAGGGCGGCCGCTTCTCGACGCCCGAGATCCAGCGCATGCGTGAAACACTCAGCCCCGTCTTCTCCGAGGTCGGCGTTGATCTCGTGCTCAGCGGCCACGATCACATGTACAACCGCTCCCATCTGGTCAACGGCCTCGCGCCGACCGTGCCCGACACCCCTGCGGCGCCGGGGGACGTGCTTACCCAGCGCGAGGGCGAGGTTTTGTACCTGACTTTGAGTACTGCGGGCGGGGGAAAGTTTTACGACTTCACCGGCAGGGACGGCCACTCATACCCCGGCATGACGCTGAAGCGCGCCCGCGAGCTCAACCTCCACGAGGACACCGTCGCCTTCTGGAACCAGGACTACACCCCGGACTACTCCGTGATCCGCGTCAGCCCCGAGGCAATCACCGTGCGCACCAGCAACGCCGCCGACGATTCGCTTGTCGACGCCATCACGCTCACCCGCGCCGGTCGTACCGCGGCGTTCCACCCAGCGAGCGCGCCCACTCGGCACCCCTGAACTCAGCTTCACCGGTGTAGGCCAAAGGGGCGTCGGACGCCGCCACGACGATGTTGCCGTAGGCGCGGCCGTCGAACATCTCCGCTGTCGATACCGCCGCCACGTGCGCGAAGACCTCGGCTAACCCCGCGATCTCCGCGCGGGTTTCACCCAGCCCGGCGCGGTCGCCGATGTTGGCCACGTAGATTCCTCCGGGGCGCAGTGCCATATGGGCCGCGCGGAAGAACTCGACCGTGGTCAGCGGGCGCGGAGTCGCGGGCCCGGCGAAGACGTCGCGCACAATGAGGTCGACTGAGCCCAGCGTGAGCGCGTGGGTGAAGGCGCGTGCCTCGGCGACGACGATGCGCACCGGGGGCGCGAAAACGTCGCGCACGAGGCGCGCCAGTCCCCGGTCGAGCTCGACGGCGGTGTTGCGGCTGTCCCACCGGTGCGCCACGTAGGAGGGCAGTGCGCAGCCTGCCGCACCGAGATGCACTGCCTCAAACGGCTCGGGGAGGTCGATGAAGCCTGCGATCCAGCGCATGTAGTCGTACTCGAGGACCTCGGGCGCGCCCGGGACCACATACGAGCTGGGTACGTTGTTGACTTCGAGGGTGAAGGCGCCGTCGCGAAGCGGGTCCGCGACCACGCGCGCGGTGCCGGTGTCAATGGGGTAGGCGCCCTCGATCCGTGGCTTGAGGTGCCGGGGTTTGTCCTTGCGCATCACCGACTATTCTTATCTGCCATGCTCACCCTGCGCGAAGCGACCCCCGCCGACAAAGCGGCCGCGATCGAAATCTGGGATGCCTCCGGCATCACCGCCCCCTGGAACGACCCGCCCCACGACTTCGACCGTGCGCTTGCCGCGCCGGGTTCCGTTGCTTTTGTCGTCGAGTCCGAGCAGCGCGTCGAGGCGATCGCGCTGACGGGGTTCGACGGCCACCTCGGGTGGATCCACATGGTAGGGGTTCGCCCCGAAGCGCAGGGGCAGGGGATCGGGCGTATGCTTGCCGACGCCGCCAAGGCTTACCTCAAAGACAACGGGGCGACCGGGGCTTACCTGATGACCGACCCGGCCAACCAGCGTGGCCGGAAATTCTGGGAGCGCGAGGGCTTCTTCGAGATCGACGCCGTCGTGTTCACCGCGCCCTTGGGCGATAATTAGCGCACCACCACCGACGCGAAGGACACCACGATGGCACGCACGCTTCCCTACATTTCTTTCCACGGCAACGCCGCCGAGATGCTGAACTACTACCACTCTGTTTTCGGCGGAGAACTGAATGTGCTCACCTACGGCGAGCAGATGGACAACGGCGCCGAGTTCCCCTTTGAAGCACCCCGGGACGCCGTCGCCCACGGCACGTTGACCGGCATGTTCAACCTCAGCGGCGGCGACGACCTCGAGGACAGTTCGGGATCACTCAACCGCGGTGATTTGTCGTTTGTGCTTGAAGTGGACTCGCCGGAGGAGGGCGAGACGTACATTGCCGCGCTCGCTGCTGACGGTGGGCAGGTGACCATGCCGTTTACGCAGGCGCCTTGGGGCGACCACTACGGCCAGGTGGAAGACAAGTTCGGCATGGCGTGGCACGTGTCCACGCACTCCGAGAACTAGTCCTTCGCCTTTGCCCACGACTCCGTTTTTGCAAACATTGTCGCGATCACGGCGCCAACGAGAATGACGCCGGCGGGCAACCACAGCGAGTGCGACATTGCTTGGGCAAACGGGGCGTGGAGGGCGTCGGGAAGCGTGCCCGCGTTTGCTGGGCTCGTGCTCGCGCCGGGGCCGAGCTGCCTGGTGAGCTGCGCCGTCATGGCCGCCGCGATTGAGGCGGATCCGATCACCGCACCGACCTGGCGCACGGTGTTGTACACCGAGGAGCCTGAACCGGCGAGCCGGGGATGGAGGTTGCGCGTCGCAATCATCGACAGCGGGCCCCACATCATGGAATTACCCAGACCCGTGAGGACCGAGATGGCCAACATCCAGGTCGGGTCAATCGCTGGATCAGTCAGTACCGCAACCAAAACGACCGACAGTCCCATGAGGACGAGCCCGGCGATGGCGAACGGTTTCGGCGAACGCGTATTCGTCATCGCACCGATTTTCGGCGAGAGCAGCCCGGAAACCACACCTGCGGGGAGGATGAGCAGCGCCGCCTGCGTAGGAGTAAATCCCTGCACCGATTGGATGTAGATCATCCACGGGATCATGTAGGTCGTGATGGTGAAGCCCACGGTGGCGATGGTCAGCGATGCGAGGGTGAAGTTGCGGTCGCGGAAAAGCTCGGGTGGAACGAGCGCGTCGCGGCGCGTGCGCGTCTGCCACCACGCGAACACGCAGAGGAGGACAATCCCGCCAGCGATGAGGGTCAGTGCCCGCCAGTCCCAGTTGAAGTGCTCGCCTTCTTGAATGCCGAAGATGAGTCCAAACATGCCGGCGGAGCTGAGCACAACCCCCGGCCAGTCGAAGTTGCGGGCGAAGCGCTCCAACCGGGGGAGGTTTATCCACGCGAGCGCCAGGCCGATGATCCCGATGGGGACGTTGACGAAGAAGATCCACTGCCACCCGGCGGCGTCGACAAGCAACCCGCCGGCGAGGGGGCCCACGATGGTGGCCACGCCTGCGGTGGCGCCCCACACTCCCATCGCCCCGCCGCGCTCCTCCGGTTTGAAGGTGCGGATCATCATAGACATGGTTTGCGGAGTGACCATGGCGCCGCCTAGGCCCTGGAAGGTGCGGGCGATGATCAGCGCCTCAATTGTGCCGGCCATTCCGCACGCGAGGGAGGACGCGGTGAAGAGGGCGAGGCCGCCGAGGTACATCGCGCGGGGACCGAACCGGTCCCCGAAGCGCCCGGTGACGAGCAGCGGCACCGCGTAGGCGAGGAGGTAGGCGCTGTTGACCCAAATGACTTGGTTGTACGTCGCGCCCAGCCCCGCGGTAATGGCGGGGATGGCGACGGAGACGATCGTCGAGTCAACGAGGATCATGAAGAAGCCGAGCATCATGGTCACAAGCGCCACCCAGGGTGACGTGGGCGAAGTGTGGGTCACCGCCTGAACTCTACCGGCGCACCAAAGGCCCGGCCGAAGCCGGGCCCGACGCAGTGATCGCCTAGCGGAAACGGGCGAGATCACCCAGGATTCGGTCGATCTGGTGCGGTGCCACGAGGGCAAACAGGCTGCCCAGACCGATCAGCGCAACGATGGCCAGGATGATCGACTTCAGCGGGCTCACGGAGGAACCAGCAGACATGTCGGGCGCGGGAGTCTCAACGCCGGTAACGGTCACGGGGACCCACACATCGGTGCCTGCATCGGTGGTGATGCGCAGACGCTGCTCGCCGGAGAGGTTCTGCGGGACCGCGATGGTGACGGTTGCCCGGCCAGACTCGTTGTACTGTGCCGTGCGGTAGGTCGAGTCGATGGGTGCGGTCACGGTGGCGGAGCCCAGCTCGACGGTGACGGTCGAGGCAGTCTCACCTTGAGTGTAGATGAGTGAGGAGATGTCAATGGTCGCTTCTTCGCCTGCCTTAAGCGGCTCATCGATGTGGACGGCTACGTTGGACTGGCCGGTGCGCGGTGCCGGAGCGTCGCCGCCGGACAGGTAGGTGCGCAGGTAGTCGGTGAACGCCATAACGTCGATGTAGCCGAGGTTGGCCGGCTCGGAGCCGTTGGCCAGTGCGGTGAAGCCGTCACCACCGGAGAGCAGGAAGGTCGAACCCGCAACGACGTAGTCGCGGTTGGGGTCGATCGGCTCGCCGTCGATGAGGACGTTAGTGATGCGCTCGCCCTGCGGGCGGGTCTCGTCGTAGGTGTAAGAGACGTTGTTGGACACGCCGAGAGAGAGGAAGGGGCGAGAAGCCGCCGGATCTTTCCACTGCTGCTCGAGCGCTTCGACGAAGGCGGAACCTTTCAGCGTGACGAAGGTCAGGGGGTTGTTGAACGGCTGCACGGCGTAGACGTCCGCGGCGGTGACGTCGCCTGCGAGGAGGTCAGCACGCACACCGCCGGCGTTCATGACACCGATGTCCGGGGTGACGGCGGAGTTCTCGCCCACGGCCCACTTGGCCACCTCGGCGAGAAGGTTGTTGAGCTGCGACTCAGTCCCTCGGTTGGAGCCGGAGGCCTCGCCTTCGTTGGCGCCGCGGTAGAGGTCCATATCGAGCTGGCCGATAACCACCTGGCTCTCGGCGTCAGCCGCTTCCTGCGCTGCCGCGATGGTTGCGGCGATCTCTGGGTAGAGCTCCTGCAGTTCGTCCGGGGAGCCGCAGGCGCGGATGTCGTCCTGGTTGAGCAGTTCGACGCTGTCGAAGGTCACCGTGTCGGTGGTGGCGTCGTAGGTCATCTCGACGTTGGCGAGGCCCTGGGAATAGAACCCGGCCTGCAGCACCAGCGGGTTACCCTCGGCCTGGTTGATGAACTCGTGGCTGTGGCCCATGAAGACGACATCGACGTTGTCCGACCACGCACTCGCGGGGATGGCGCCCTCGTGCGGCAGGGCGATGACAACGTCCGCCTCGCCGGAAGCGGTGAGCTCGTCGGCGATGGAGTTAATCGTCTCGACTGGCTCGTGCCAGGTGATGCCCCGGATTCCGGCGGGGGAGACGAGGTTGGGCATGTCCTGGGTAACCGCGCCCACGAACGCGACGTTGACGCCGTTGAGGTCCATGATGCGGTAGTCGCGGATATCGGTCTTGTCCAGGCCCTCTGCGTTGGCGGCGAGGTAAGTCCATTCGGCAGCCGGGACGATGCGGTTGACCAGGTCATCCTGCCCCGCGTCGAACTCGTGGTTGCCCACTGCGGAGACATCGAGGCCCATCTGGTTGAGGACATCGATGGTCGGTGCGTCGTCGAGGATCATCGAGGCGAATGCGGACGCACCCACGTTGTCACCGGAGGAGGTGAACGCGTGGGCGGATTCCCCCGCGAACTCGTCGATCGCGCACTTCAGGTGGAGCGCGCCGGGAACGTCCTTGCCGTTGTCGGCGAAGTATCCGTGGAAGTCGGTGATGTTCGAGACAGAAAATGTCGCGGAGTCCTGGGCAGATGCGACCGGAAGCCCGGCCAGGGCGAGGGCGCTGACCGAGGTGACGGAAACAGCGGTGGTGAGGGCGCGCAAACGCATGGGGTTCCTTTCAGGTAAGTGTGCGCCCGACACGTTAAGACGTACAGGTAGCCGCCATGTTCCACCCGGTTGAATAACAGGTGAAACGTGGCGCACCCGCTACCTCGGCGTCACCTCGCTCGTGAGCAGCGCGTCCTCAGCCAGTTGGTCGGCCGTCACGGTGGCGGGGACCTCGGTGACGTCCAGTGCGGCCTCATCAAGCGGCGCGGAGCGTGTCACGAAACGGCTGTTCGGCGTGATGCCGTAGAACCTGTCGAGGCCCTTAACGTTGAACTGGGTCGAGTTGTACCGCTGGTGCGTCGAGGTATTCCACTGCGAGATAACGATATCCATGTTGGCCAGGGTCGAGCCTGGGACGATGTAACCGCCGTACGGCTGCGAGAAATTGTCCGGGGTTTGCGGGTTAGCCCAGGAGCCATGCTTAGCGACGACAGCAACAGGCACCGAATCCCAATTCTGCGCCAGCGTCGGGGAGATGCGGACCTCAATCTGCAGGGTCTCCTCGTTGAACATCACGAGTACCCAGTGGCCTTCGATGTAGCGCAGATTCATCTCTCCCGCCTGGATTCCCCGAGCCAGGATCGGCGTGCCAGTCGTGCCCCACGTGCCGGTGGCGGCGTCGAAAAGCTGCCATGCCTTACGGTTGCCGATGTCGTCAACGCGGAAGCGGGAGAGGAAGACGGGGTGGTCGCGCTTGAAGCTGGAGGAGACGGCGTAGATGTAGCCGTCATTGCCGCGTTCCCAGGAGATCAGGTTGCCCATTCCGGACATGTAGGAGGCGCTCGTCGTGCCCAGCGACTTCCACGTTTGGCCGTTGTCGGTGGACGACCAGATCTCGGTGGACAGGACGTTGCCGATGCCGCGATTCCACATGCCCTGCATGTATAGGGTGCCGTCGATGTTGATGACGTCAGACGGGATGAGAGTGAGGTTGTCGCCTTCCGCCCGGTAGTACCGGATAAGCGGGTTGACGCGCTCGCCGGCGTTGAGCGGGCGAATGATCTGGACGAATCCGTCCACCATCTTCGCCACGACTCCGACTGGGCTCATCCACTCACCGGCGCCCATGGTGTCGCCGCGGAAAGAGTCACCGAAGATGATCGCGAATTCCTCGCCGTTGGCAAGCGGGGTCATGATGCCCAAGTCACCGGCGCGGAACCCGACGTGGTCCGAGTACCCTCTGCCCAGTACATCGCCCATGATCTGGACGATGATGTCGCCCGGCATCTCGATTGGGGTGCCGGGGACCTTCTCCACCGGGGTCGGTGCGGTGGCGTTTCCGGAATTGCTCGAGCTCAGCGAACTCAGCGAACTCGACGAACTCTGCGCGGAAACGACCGGGGCAGGAAGGAAGGGGAGTGAGGCGGCAGTGGTAACGGCCAACAGAGTCAGGGCGCGGCGAGGCAGGCGCATGGTAGCTCTCTTCGTCTGGAGTAGGGGGCGCGGCGACACAATCAGATAAGTCAGTGGCGCCGAAGAACGGTTCGACTTTAGCAGGGCGCGAACCACCGCGGGGCTGTATGAACTACCTGGCTAGGCGGTGTCGGCCGCCATCCTCGCTGCCGCGGGCCCGGTCCGCTTCACGGCGCAGACGGACCTTTTCCACCTCGGAGAGGTAGTTGCCGGCAGAAATATGCCACGTCCGGGTCGGGGTGAAGTCGACGCTAGGGGCGCGCCCACTCGAGGTGATAACTTGGCGCGCGCCGGGGGAGGGCGTGAGGATTCCCTCCTCGCCCACGGCGTCGTCGCGCTCGACGGTGATAGCCCAGGTTCCGTCGGGAAACTCGACCACGGCGGGAGACTCGGGATCGTGCGCGGCAGCGTCACTGGGCAGCGGAGGCAAGGGAGGAAGTGCAGGAAGCGGCTCGGCGCCGCTGGCCTCGGCTGCCAGGTCGAGTCCCACCATGGCGTCGACAGCAAAGGCTCGCGCGAAGGTGGGGGTGTCGGCGCGAAGGACGGCAGCAACCTCTGCACTGTCGTCAGCTGAGAGGCTGCCGAGCACTCGGCCGTCGAGAGTGGCGACAACCGTGCCGCTGACCTCTGTCAGTCCCACGAGCCACTGCCCGGGCGAGGCTGCTTCGAGCTCAGGCGCGGAGAACTCTCCCGTGGTGGCGTCCACGACGTACATGTCGCCCGGCGGAAGCACGCGGGCGGTGGCGGGGGCGTTGTTTCTCGGCACGGCGAGGTCGGTGGGTGGGAGGAAGACGGTGGCGTCGAAAAGCCCGCGCTCATTGAGCATGATCCCGGCGATCGTGTGCGGCACCCGCGCGGCGTTGTGCACGCGGTCGATGTCGGGGAACTGTGCGCGCGCGTCGGCGGAGATCTCACCGACAACACCGCCGCGATAGTGCACACGCCACGTGCCACCGACGGGGTCGGGAACGAGCCAGACCTCCTCGAAGTGCATGGTCGGCGACGCCCCGAAATCGGTGAACAGGCTCGCCTGAACGAGCTTGTCGACGCGCACCTCCACTGCCATCCCCCACACGGAGGGCGAAAGAAGGTACCGAGCCGAACCCATGAAAGCTCCTTGCGGTGTCGTGGAGAAGTTGCACAGTCTGCGTTGTCGCCATTCTAGGCGCCGCCATTCTAAGCACGGAGGCTGATGTGATTGTCCGGCTTATGCGTTAATGTGTTCACATGTCTCGAATCAGCCCCCTTAACTGGCCCGTCGTGCGCCAGATGCGAGAAGGTGACGTGTTTGCCCGCGGGCGCACCACCGAATCGCACAAGAGCGCCACGCTGGAGGGCCGCACAGCGGAGGCGGACCGCGTTGTCAAGAGCGTCTGCCCCTACTGTGCCGTCGGCTGCGGCCAGAACGTCTACGTCAAGGATGACAAGGTCATCCAGATCGAGGGCGACCCGAACTCGCCGCACTCCCGGGGCCGGTTGTGCCCCAAGGGTGCTGCATCGGAGCAGCTCGTCAACGCCCCCAACCGCGTCACCGACATCCTCTACCGTGCTCCGCGCTCGAGCGAGTGGCAGAAGCTCGACCGCGAAACTGCGCTCGACATGGTCGCCGACCGCTTCCTGGAGGCGCGCCGCAACGGGTGGCAGCAGACGAATGACAAGGGTCTTCCGCTGCGTCGCACCCTCGGTATCGCCGGCCTCGGCGGCGCCGCGATGGACAACGAAGAAAACTACCTGATCAAGAAGCTGTTCACGGCCGCCGGCACCATTCAGCTCGAGAACCAGGCCCGTATATGACACTCGTCCACGGTTCCCAGTTTGGGATCCTCGTTTGGACGCGGTGGAGCGACCCAGCCACTGCAGGACATGGCCAATGCGGACTGCATTGTCATTCAAGGGTCGAACATGGCGGAAGCACACCCCGTCGGGTTCCAGTGGGTCATGGAGGCCAAGGCGCGCGGCGCGCGCATCATCCACGTTGACCCGCGGTTCACGCGTACCTCCGCTGTGGCGCACAAGCATGTCGCCATCCGCGGTGGCTCCGACATTGTGCTGCTCGGTGCGCTGATCAACTACGTGCTGGAAAACGAGCTGTACTTCGACGAGTACGTGCGCACGTTCACCAACGCGTCCGCGATCATCAACAAGGAGTTCAAGGACACCGAGGACCTCGACGGACTGTTCTCCGGCTACGACCCGGAGACCGGCAACTACGACAACGAGACGTGGCAGTACGAGCTCGAGGAGGGCGCGGAGCGCTCGTGGCACATCCGCAAGGATGAGACGCTCGAGCACCCGAACACCGTCTTCCAGATCCTCAAGCGCCACTACTCGCGCTACACCGCTGACGTTGTGGCGTCGACGTGCGGCATCTCGCGCGAGGACTTCCAGTACCTCGCCGACTCGATCGTGGCTAACTCCGGCCGCGACCGGACGACGTGCTTCGCGTACGCGCTCGGCTGGACCCAGCACACCCTCGGTGCGCAGTTCATCCGCACCTGTGCGATTCTGCAGTTGCTTATGGGCAACGTGGGTCGCCCCGGTTCCGGAATCATGGCGCTGCGCGGTCACGCCTCCATCCAAGGCTCGACCGACGTGCCGACCCTGTTCCACATCCTGCCGGGCTACCTGCCCATGCCGCAGGTGGAGATGGAGACGTGGGACCAGTTCGTCGAAGCGATCACGAAGCCGGACCAGAAGGGCTTCTGGCAGAAGGGCGACACCTATGCGGTGAGCCTGATGAAGTCCTATTGGGGCAATTACGCCACCGCGGAGAACAACTGGGGTCTCGACCTCATGCCGCGCCTCACCGGAGCGCACTCGACCTACCACACCCTGCAGCTGATGAACGAGGGCGAGGTCGACGGGTACTTCGTGTTCGGACAGAACCCGGCCGTCGCCCAATCGAACGGTCGCCTGCAGCGCCTTGGCCTGTCCAAACTTAAGTGGCTGGTCGTGCGCGACTTCCAGGAGATTGAGACGGCGACGTTCTGGAAGAACGCCCCGGAAATCGCCTCGGGCGAGCTGGTCACCGAGGAGATCGACACCGAGGTCTTCCTCTTCCCGGCCGCCAACCACGTGGAGAAGGCGGGTACGTTCACCCAGACATCCCGTGTCCTGCAGTGGCGCTTCAAGGCGAAGAACCCGCCGGGCGATGCAGACTCCGACCTGCAGTTCTTCTACGACCTTGGCAAGCGCATCAAGGAGCGCGTCAAGGACTCCACCGATCCGCGTGACTTGCCGCTGAAGGCCATCACCTGGGAGTACGAGCTCGACGAGGACGGCGAGGTCGAGGCCGAGTCCGTGCTCAAGGAGATCAACGGCTACTACCTGGACGGCCCGCGCAAGGGCGAGCTGGTGGACAACTTCCGTGACCTGAAGGCCGACGGAAGCACGTCCAGCGGCTGCTGGATTTACTCCGGTGTGTTTGCGGGCGGCGAGAACCGTTCGGCGAACAAGTTCCCGGCGAAGGAAGATGGCGCGATCGCTCTGGATTGGGGCTTCGCGTGGCCGGCGAACCGCCGCGTGCTGTACAACCGTGCGTCGGCAGACGCCGAGGGAAAGCCGTGGTCCGAGCGCAAGAAGCTGGTCTGGTGGGACGCCGAGAAGAACCAGTGGGTCTCCGACGATGTCGTCGACTTCCCGGTCGACCGCGAACCAGGCTTCGAGCCGCCGCGCGACGCGGTTGGCCCGGCGGCGCTGGCGGGTGACGATGCTTTCATCATGCAGCCCGACGGCAAGGCATGGCTGTTCGCGCCGCGCGGTATGGTCGACGGCCCGATGCCGACGCACTACGAGCCGCAAGAGTCGCGCTACCCGAACCCGCTGTACGAGCAGCAGCAGTCCCCGGCGCGCATCGTCCTGAAGGGGCCGAACAACCTCTCCGCTCCGAACTACGGCGAGGAGGGGCTGGAGGTGTTCCCGTACATGCTGAACACGTACCGCCTGACAGAGATGTACACCTCGGGAGCGATGACGCGCACGCTGCCGTTCCTGGCGGAGCTGCAGCCTGAGCTGTTCTGCGAGGTCTCGCCGGCACTCGCCGAGCGGGTCGGCCTCGAGCACGGAGGGTGGGCGACCATCGTGTCGCCGCGCAACGCCATCGAGGCGCGCGTGCTCGTCACCGACAGGCTGAAGACGCTGAACGTCAACGGCCAGGATTGCGAGCAGGTGGGCATGCCGTTCCACTACGGCAGCGGCGATTACGCCGAGGTCACGGGCGACAGCCCGAACGACCTGCTGGGCATCATGCTCGACCCGAACGTCAACATCCAGGCCTCCAAGGTCTCTGCCGTGGACATCATGCCCGGCCGCCGCCCCCGCGGCGCAGAAAGGGAGAAACTGGTGAAGGAGTACCAGCGTCGAGCTGGCTTGACCGAGGACACCGGCACGAGGCTTGTCGAGGAATCTCAGGAGGTCATCGTTGCGTCCCAGAAGGGCGACAGCGAGTCGTCCCAGATGGATTCGACGAAGCGCAACATGGCGGAGAGGGAAGGCTAAATGCGAAGCACCAACATGCTGACGGAGTCGCCGTCCCACGTGGGCTACGACGCCGCCGAGCGGATGGCGTTTTTCACCGACACGTCCATCTGCATCGGCTGCAAAGCCTGCGAGGTGGCGTGCAAGGAGTGGAACCGCAACCCGGAGGACGGCTACGAGCTGTCCGGGAACTCCTACGACAACACAGGTTCTCTCGGTGCGGACACGTGGCGCCACGTTGCGTTTATCGAGCAGACCGGTGAGCGTATCGAGAAGGCCCGCGAGGAGGGCGCCAAGCTCATCTCGCTGGGCATGCCCGGAATGGCGCCGAGCCAGGTGCGCGACGGGTTACCCGATCCGCAGTCCGTCACCCCGGCAGATACGCCGGACTTCCGCTGGCTGATGTCCTCGGACGTGTGCAAGCACTGCACGAACGCCGGCTGCCTCGACGTGTGCCCGACGGGCGCTCTGTTTCGCACGGAGCACGGTACGGTCGTGGTCCAGGATGATGTGTGCAACGGCTGCGGCACCTGCGTGGCCGGTTGCCCCTTCGGTGTGATCGAGCGCCGCGCCGATGGCGGTGTGCGCAAGCGCAACGAGCGCACGTCGCGCACTGGCGAGGAGTTCACCCCCGGTGAGAAGGCCCCGATCAAGAACATCGGTGTGGCGCAGAAGTGCACGATGTGTTTCGACCGCCAGGCGGTCGGGGAGGGCCCGGCCTGCGCCAAGACGTGCCCGACCCAGTCGATCAAGTACGGCACCCATACCGAGATGCTTGCCACCGCGAAGGCGCGCGTGGCGGAGCTGCACGCCCAGGGCATGACGGAGGCGCGCCTCTACGGCGCGAACCCGGACGACGGCGTCGGTGGCACGGGATCCATCTTCTTGCTTCTCGACTCCCCCGAGGTCTACGGCCTCCCGCCGGACCCCACCGTGCCCACTGCGAACCTGCCCGAGATAGCGAAGCGCGCGGCCGTGGCCGCCGCCGGTTTCGCTGGCACCGTGGCCGCCGTATTCCTGATTGGAGGACGCCACTGATGGCCGAGTTTGAAGGATTCGACCACTACCGCCCGCCCGAGGAGCCGCGCCGCAAGCGGCGGAAGGACGGAGGCACAGGCAAGAAGTCGCGCCGCGGCGAGGAGCTGATGGTTCCTCAGGCCCAGTTTGAGAAGTTCGACTCGTACTACGGCAAGCCGATTGTGAAGTTCCCGCCGTGGGAGTGGCCGATTGGCGCCTACTTCTTCCTCGGCGGTCTCGCCGGTGGCTCGTCCATGCTGGCTGTGGGCAGCCGCGCGACGGGGAACAAGGAGCTGGCCCGCAACGCCAGCTTGACCACGTTCGCCGCCGCCGCGGCTGGCTCGGCCTTGCTCGTGCTTGACCTGGGCCGCCCCGAGCGCCTGCTCAACATGTTCCGTGTGTTCAAGCTGTCCTCGCCGATGAACGTGGGATCGTGGCTGCTCGCCGGATTCTCCACCCTGGCCGCGCTTCCCGCGGTCGCGGAGTTCGACGATCTGACCAACCGCCAGCTCCCGGTGCCGGGAGTGCTGCGCACCGTACTGCATACCGCTGCCACCCCGGCCGGTGTCGCAGCGGGCCTGCTCGGCTCGCCGCTGACGGCGTACACCGCAGTGCTTCTCGGCGACACCTCTGTGCCGGCGTGGCAGGCGGCCCGCAACGAGCTTCCGGCCCTGTTCGTCTCATCCGCGGCGTGTGCCTCGGGTGGCGCGGGTCTGGTAACCACGTCCACAGTCGCGAACGGACCGGCGCGCAAGCTCGCGGTCGCGGGTGCGATCGCCGACGTCATATCCCTGCGCGCAGTGAAGAACAACATCGGCGAGGTCATGCGCGAGACGCTCGAGACCGGCAAGGCCGGACACCTTCTGCACGCCGCCGAGCTGTGCACCATCGGCGGCGGTGTTGTCGCGGCCGTGGCCGGGCGCAACCGCGTGGCCGCGGCAGCGGCTGGCGTTGCCCTCATGGCGGGCTCGTGCCTGACGCGCTTCGGCATTCTCCAGGCCGGCCACCAGTCGACATCTGACCCCAAGTACGTCGTCGAGCCGCAGCGCGAGCGCCTCACCACCCGTGTCGAGAGCGGTGGCACGGGCGACTCGATCACCACGGCACGCTAGTAACCCGCGCTAATTAGCGCACGCTGACCCGTCCCGTTCCGGGGCGGGTTTCGCCGATGACGGGGTAGCCGGGAATTTCGCCGATGACGAGCAGGCCGCCGGAGGTTTGGGCGTCGGCAAGCAGGAGCAGCTCGTCTTCGCTGACGTGCGATTCGACGTCGAGGTGGGGCATCACCCATCCCAGGTTGCGGCGGGTGCCGCCGGAGACGAATCCGTCGTCGAGAGCTTGGCGGGCGCCGTCGATAAGCGGTACCGCGGTGTGGTCGATGACCGCGTCGATTCCGGAGGCGCGGGCCATCTTGTACAGGTGGCCGAGCAGACCGAAGCCGGTCACGTCGGTGGCGGCTGTGATTCCGGCTTCGACCGCGGCGCGCGCGGCATCCCGGTTGAGGGTGGTCATGACGTCGATCGCGGCCTCGAAGACCTCGCCGGTGGATTTGTGCCGGTTGTTCAGCAGCCCGGAGCCGATCGGCTTGGTCAAGGTGATCGGCAGGCCGGACTCGGCGGCGTCGTTGCGCATGAGCCTCTCCGGGTGGGCGGTGCCCGTGGCGGCCATGCCGTAGATGGGCTCAGGGGCGGTGATGGAGTGCCCGCCGGTGACGGCGATGCCGGCCTCGGTGGCGGCGTCGAGGCCGCCGCGCAGCACCTCGCGGATGAGCTCTTGGGGCAGGACGTCGCGCGGCCACCCGAGCAGGTTGATCGCGGTGATCGGGGTGCCGCCCATCGCGTAGACGTCGGAAAGCGCGTTGACCGCGGCGATCTTCCCCCAGGTGTAGGCGTCGTTGACTACCGGGGTGAAGAAGTCCGCAGTGGAGATCACCGCGAGGTCGTCGCGCACGCGGATGGCGGAGGCGTCGTCGCCGTCGTCAAGCCCGACGATGACGTTGTCGTCGGTGTGCCCAACGAGTCCGCGCACGGCCTCTTCGAGCTCACCGGGGGGAATTTTGCAGGCGCATCCGCCGCCCGATGCGTACTGAGTGAGTTGGATTTCGGCCATGTCGCCCATGGTAACGTTGCGCGGCGGAGGCGTACGTGTCCTGGTGGGCGCCCCAGTCTTCAAAACTGGTGAGGCCGAGCATCTCGGTCTGGCAGGTTCGATTCCTGTCCGTCTCCGCCACGAACTTTTCAAGGAGGCCCCTCGGTGAGCGACCCGCGTCGACACATTCCCCGCACCGACGCGTTGCTGGCGCTCGCCGAGTCGTCGACGCTCTCCCAGGCGGCGCTCAAGGCGGCTGCGGCCCGGTTGCAGGATGCCGCCCGCCGCGGGGACATCGCCCCCGGGGACGTCGAGGCGCTGTTTGTGCAGGAAATGCAGGGCGCGCCGCACAGCCAGACCCCGGTGATCAACGCCACCGGCGTGGTCGTCCACACCAACGTCGGCCGCGCCCCGCTCGGCGATGCCGCGGTCGCCGCGCTTGTCGACGCCGCCGGCTACGTCGACGTCGAAATGGACCTCACCACCGGGCTGCGCTCGTCCACCCGCGGGGCTGAGGCCGTCCGCGCGCTTCTCGACGCCTGCCCGTCCGCCGAGGACGCCCTCGTAGTCAACAACGGTGCCGCCGCGCTGTTGCTGGCCACGACCGCGCTGGCCGAGGGGTCGCGCGTGGTGATTTCACGCGGCGAGATGATCGAGATCGGCGCCGGTTTCCGCCTGCCAGAGCTGATCGAGTCCGCCCGCGTCGAGCTCGTCGAGGTCGGCGCCACCAACCGCACCCACCCGCGCGACTACGCGGCCGCCGCGGGGCAGGCGGCGGCGCTGCTCAAGGTGCACCCGTCGAACTACCGCGTGCACGGTTTCACCGCCGAGGCCTCCGTCTCCGAGCTACGCGAGATCGCCGACGAGTACGGCCTCGCCCTTATTGTCGACACCGGCTCGGGCCTGCTCCACCCGGACCCGGCGCTGCCGGACGAGCCGGACGCGGACACGGCGCTGCGCGAGGGTGCCGACATCGTCCTGTTCTCCGGGGACAAGCTGCTCGGCGGGCCGCAGGCGGGTGTGATCCTGGGGCGTCGCGAGGCTGTCGCCGTGCTTAAGAAGCACCCGCTGGCGCGCGCGGTGCGCATCGATAAGCTGCGCCTGGCTGCCCTCGAGGCCGCCGTGCGGGCGCGCTCGACCCCGGTTCACGACTACGTGCACGCGGACCCGGACGAGCTCAAGCGCCGGACTGATCGCCTGGCCGAGGCGACCGGCGGCACGGTCGTGCCCCACGACGGGCGCGTCGGCGGCGGGGGAGCGCCCGGCCACCCGCTGCCCGGGTGGGCCGTTGCCGTGCCGGGGGAGATCGCGCCGGCGCTGCGCGGCGCCACCCCTGCCATCATCGGGCGGGTGCACGACGGCGAGCTACTGCTCGACCTGCGCTGCGTGCCAGCGCACCTCGACGACGAGATCGCCGGGCGGGTGCGCGCATGTATGTCGTAGCCACGGCCGGTCACGTCGACCACGGCAAGTCCACCCTGGTCAAAGCACTTACCGGGATGGAACCGGACCGTTGGGATGAGGAGAAAGAACGCGGCCTGACCATCGACCTCGGGTTCGTCTGGGCGGACATTGAGGGCGCGGACGTCGCCTTTGTGGATGTTCCCGGCCACGAGCGCTTCATCGCCAACATGCTCGCCGGGGTGGGGCCCGCCCCCGCGGTGATGATGGTTGTCGCCGCCGACGAGGGGTGGATGCAGCAGTCCGGCGACCACCGCGATGCGATCAACGCTTTCGGCATCCGCGACGGCGTCATTGCCCTGACCCGGGCTGACAACGCCTCTGCCGAGCGGCGCGCGGAGGTCCGCGCGGAGGTCGCGGCTCGCCTCGCCGGCACGACCCTGGAGCACTGGAACGTCGTCGACGTGTCTGCGAAAACGGGCGAGGGGATCGCAGCGCTCAAGGCCGCCCTCACGCAGATGCTCGAGGCCGCACCGGCCCCGGACGCCCAGGCCCGGGTGCGGTTCTGGGTGGACCGCTCCTTCACCATCAAAGGCGCTGGCACCGTGGTGACGGGCACGCTCGCAGCGGGCACGATTCGCCCTGGCGACGTGCTCGAGCTCGCGGGTGAGGAGGTCACTGTGCGCGCGGTCCACTCCGAAAACGAGGCCGTCGACTCCGCGACGCCGGCGATGCGCGCCGCGCTCAACCTCCGCGGCGTTCCCGCCGAGCGCATCCGCCGCGGCGACGCGCTGACCACCCCGGGGGCGTGGCACACCACCTCGCTTGTCGACGTCCGCCTCACCACCGGCACCGCGATGACCGACCTTCCCCACGAGGTCGTCGTCCACGTCGGCACCGCCAGTGTGACGGCGAAGGTGCGCCCGTTCGGCACGGACCACGCCCGCCTCGTTCTGGAGGACGCGCTGCCGTTGAGCGTGGGCGACGCGCTGGTGCTGCGCGGCTCCGGGGCACAGCAGGTGCTCGGTGGGGTCACCGTCATCGACGCCGACCCGCCCGCGCTGGACAGACGCGGCGATGGCCGACGCCGCTCCGCAGAGCTTCCCCTGCTGCCCGACCTGAACAAAGAAATCGCCCGCCGGGTGGCTGTGCGCCCGGACACGCTGCGGCGCCTGGGATACGACGTGGGCGACACCGCTCCGGAGGGCTCGGTCGCGTTCGCCGGCTACTGGATCCGCGCCGCGCAGGTGATGGAGTGGAAACGCCAACTTATCGACGCACTCGAGCGCCATGAGCGTGCACACCCGCTGTCGGCCGGGATGAGTGTGGGGGAGGGCGTCGATAGGCTCGCGCTTCCCGACGCCGCCCTGCTTCCGCTTGCCGCGGCCGCCGCGCAGCTCACCGTCTCTAATGGGGTGATTTCCTCCGGCCGGGTGCGCGATCTCGGCGAGGCCGAACCCGGCGTGCGTGAGCTCGAGGCGCACCTGCGGCGCGAGCCATTCCGCGCACCCGAGGCGGCAGACCTTGAGCGCTGGGGTCTCGGCACCAAGGAGCTCGCGGCCGCTGAGCGTGCGGGCCGGGTGCTGCGTATCGGCGAGATCGTCCTGCTCCCGGATGCTCCCGAGCATGCCGCGCGCCTGTTGGCCGAGCTGGGGCAGCCGTTTTCCGCCTCGGATGCACGAAAGCAGTGGGAAACCACCCGCCGGGTGGCCATCCCACTGCTGGAATTGATGGACGCGCGCGGTGTCACCCGCAGGGTGGACGGGACCGCGCGCGTGCTTCGCGGCTAGACTCCGTCGGTCTCCTGCGGGTCGGCGTCCGCATCCGCCTTCGTCTCGTGGAAGGTGCCGGGGGTGTGCTCCGGCGGGGAGTAGATGGAGTAGACCTTTGCGGGCTCGTCGCCCTCGTTGACGAAGTTGTGCCATGCGCCGGAGGGAACGAAGATGGCGTCGTCGTGCTTGACGGTCCGGTCGACCTCGAGGTCGGTCTCGCTCTTTCCGATCATCGCGCGCAGCTCACCAGCCTCAACGCGGAGGAACTGGTCGTGGCCCTCGTGGATCTCAGCGCCGATTTCGCCCCCGGGCGGGATCGACATGACGGTGAGCTGGAGGTGGGAACCCGTCCAGAGGGTGTCGCGGAAGGCGTCGTTGCCGACGGTGGCCTCTTCGATGTTCATGACGAACGGGTTGGGGCCGTGGTCGGTGCGCAGTACGTCAGACATATGTGCTCCTTTGACTCGTTGGTGGGCGTACACATCCCACCGTAGTGCGTTTCGGCTCGCCTCGTTCCCTCGTCCCCGTGTCAGCTCGCGAACTCACGCAGCTATCGTCCCGTGACCGAATCCTCGTTGCGGGTCAGGTCCCCCGGGGTACCTGAAGCGACGATGCGCCCACCTGCAGATCCGGCGCCGGGGCCAAGATCGATGATGTGGTCGGCGCGTGCGATCACGGCGGGGTTGTGCTCGATGACGACGACGGTCGCGCCCTTGTCCACGAGGCGTTCGAACAGGTCAACCAGGACACCGGCATCTGCGACATGCAGGCCGGTGGTCGGCTCGTCCAAGACGAACAGTGTGGCCTTGTCGTTGAGGTGGCTGGCCAGTTTGAGGCGCTGGCGCTCGCCGCCGGACAGCGTTGTCAGGGGTTGGCCGAGGCGGATGTAGCCCAACCCGACGTCGACAAGGTAGCCGCTGATCCGGGACGCGGCCGGGACCTTGTGCTCCGCGTCCGCGAAGAAGGTCGTGGCCTCCTCGGCGGGCATGTCGAGGACCTCGGCGATGTTCTTGCCGCCGAAGGTGTACTCGAGTACTGCCTGGTCGAAGCGCTTGCCCTCGCAGACCTCGCACAGGACGTCGACGCCCTGCATGATGCCGAGGTCGACGTAGACCACCCCGGCGCCTTTGCAGTTCTCGCAGGCACCCTCGGAGTTGGCGGAGAACAGCGCCGGCTTGACCCCATTTTCCTTGGCGAAGGCCTTGCGGATCGAGTCGAGCGCACCCGTGAAGGTCGCCGGGTTGGAGCGGCGCGACCCGGAGATCTGCGACTGGTCCACCCAGACCGTGTTCTCGTCGAGCGGGAGTTCCCGCACCAGGGAGGACTTGCCGGAGCCCGCGACGCCGGTGATGACGGTGAGCGTTTCGCGGGGGATGTCGGCGTCGACGCCGTCGAGGTTGTTCCCTGTCGCGCCGCGCACTTCGATGGTGCCGGAGCCGGCCCGGCAGGCGTCGTCAGGCTTGAGCTCGAAGCGGTCGTGGAGGTGGCGGCCGGTGGCGGTGTCGGCCTCGCGGAGCTTGTCGACGCTTCCCTCAAACACGATCTCGCCACCCGCGGACCCCGCCCCGGGTCCGATTTCGACGACGTGGTCGGCAATCTCGATGGTCTGTGGCTTGTGCTCGACCACGAGCACGGTGTTGCCCTTGTCCCGCAGCGCGAGCAGCAGCGAATTCATTCGTTCAATGTCGTCGGGGTGCAGGCCCGCGGTGGGCTCGTCGAAGACGTAGGTGACGTCGGTTAGCGGGGACCCGAGGTGGCGAATCATCTTGATGCGCTGCGCCTCGCCGCCGGACAGCGTCGACGAGGGTCGATCCAGGGAAATGTAGCCCAGGCCGATGGTGACGAAGTTCGCCAGTGTTTCGCGGATCGCGCCGACGAGCGGGGCGACACTGGGCGCGGAGACGGACTCCATCCACTCCGCGAGGTCGGCGACTTCCATGGCACACAGGTCGGCGATGTTCTTGCCGTTGATATGCGACTCCAACGCGTGCGGGGCCAGGCGAGTGCCGCCGCAGTCGGGACAGGCTCCGGAGGTAACGGCGCGGTCGACGAACTCGCGCATCGCCTTTTGCAGGCCCTCCTTCTCCTTGGAGAGCACCGACTTGGTCAGCTTCGGGATGAGCCCCTCGTAGGTTGTGTTGAACCCGAGGTAGTCCACCTTCTGCGGCTCCGCCCACAGCAGCATGTGCAGCTGCTTGTCGGAAAACGTCTTCACGGGCGCGTCGGCGGGGAAGAAGCCGGAGTCCGCGTAGTGGCGCAGCTGCCACGACCCGGGTTTGTAGCCGGGGACGCGGATGGCGCCGTCGTCAAGCGAAAGCTCGTTGTTGATGACCTCGTCGACGTCGAACGTCGAGGCCCGGCCCGTGCCCTCGCACGTCGGGCACATGCCGCCGGTGCGCTTGTAGTCGCGCATGACCTTCTTGTTTCCGCGGGCGTCGGTCAGCACGCCGCCGCCGGAGACGCTCGGAACGTTGAACGAGTACGCGCCGGGCCCGCCCGCGTTGGGCTCTGCAATGCGGGAGAACAACACGCGCAACATAGCGGTGGCGTCGGTGGCCGTTCCCACGGTCGAGCGCACGTTGGAACCGAGCTGCTCCTGATCGACGATGATCGCCGTGGTGATGCCCTCAAGCTTATCGACGTCCGGCCGCGCCATCGACGGCATAAAGCCCTGCACAAACGACGAATACGTCTCGTTGATCAGTCGACGCGACTCCGCCGCGATGGTGGAGAAGACAAGAGATGATTTTCCGGAGCCTGACGGCCCGGCGAACACCGTGAGCCTGCGTTTCGGGATGCGCAGCGAGACGTTGCGGAGGTTGTTTTCGTTAGCGCCCGAGACCACGATCTGGTCGTGGGAATCAGCGATGGCGTTGGTGCGAGTCACACGGGCAGAGTCTACCTGGACTAGTGCGCGGATTTCGCGGGCGAGCTGTTCTTCTTCGGCAGTGCCGAACGCACAAGCGCGACGATGCCGAGCACGAGGAAACCGGTGATGAGCCCGGCGATGAGAGAGATACCCGTATCAACGAACCAGCCCGCCGCGCCACCACCGACAGCTTCCACACCGCGCTCAATCACGTCGTGCGGCCAGTGCCAGCCAATCACCTCGTGCAGGCCGCGGATAATCAGGTGCCCGCCGACCCACAGCATCGCCACGGTGCCGATGACACCGATGGCGGAAAGCACGTACGGCATCGCCTTAACCAACCCGCGCCCGAGGCCCGGGGCGGTGCCGCGCTTGATCATTCCGTGGCCGATGTCGTCGATCTTGACCAACAATGCGACTGCGCCGTAGACCGCGGCGGTGATGAAGACACCCACCGAGAACAGCACGGCGGCTTCCATCGCGATTGGTTGGTCCTTGACCTCATCAAGCGCGATGATCATGATCTCGGCGGAGAGGATGAGGTCAGTGGTGATCGCGCCCTTGACCAGGGCGTCTTCTTCATCCTGAGACTTATTAAGTGCCTGTTTTTCCTCCTCGTGCTTTGAGTGAGTGAACTTGTGCGCGATCTTTTCTGCACCTTCGAAGCACAGGTAGGCACCACCGAGCATGAGGATTGGAACCAGCGCCCACGGGGCAACCGCATTGAGCAGCAGCGCAATCGGGAGGATAAACAACAGCTTGTTGCGAAGCGACCCCTTGGTGATGCGCCAGATCATCGGCAGCTCGCGCGCCGGGGTGACATCCGAGACGTACTGCGGGGTAACCGCGGCGTCGTCGATGACCACGCCGGCGGCCTTCGCGGAGGTCTTTGCGGTCATGCCGGCGACGTCGTCGGCGGATGCTGCGGCGGTTCGGGCGATGACGGCGACGTCGTCAAGCAATGCAAGTAGGCCACCGGACAAGGTGGGTCTCCCTTCGATCGGGAAGCGCCGCGCGGAGGACGGCGCCTACGTGTAGGACTAACGCAACACTGTAGTTGCCCAACTTGGGGTGGGCACACGCAGTACAACTGTCAGGAAACGCCCGGCTGCATCATAGGGACACGCAAAGTTTGCAGGAAATTAGAATTCGCTTCATCTTCTGTGGTGAAATGTTCTCAACGAGCTGAGTGTGACTGATGGCACCGACGGTCGTTGCAATGGCATATCTAACTATTGAAGGAGGCGCTGTGCACTTCAAAAAGGCAGCAGCAGTTTTCGCGTCGAGCGCCCTCGCACTGGGCCTGGCGGCGTGTGGTGATTCAGGTTCGAGTAATGCTTCGGGCGACCAGACCGGGGGGTCTGCAGGTGGAGACAACTACGTCACCGCCAACGGTACCGAGCCGCAGAACCCGCTCGTCCCGGGCAACACCAACGAAACCGGTGGCGGCCGAATTGTGGACAACATCTACTCCGGCCTCGTCTACTACGACCGTGACGGTGAAACGCACAACGAGCTCGCTGAGTCGATCGAGCTCGAAGGTGACAAGACTTACAGGGTCACCCTCAAGGACGGCCTGAAGTGGTCCGACGGTTCCCCGCTCAAGGCGGAGGATTTCGTCAACGCGTGGAACTACACCATGAAGGAATCCCTCATGTCCGCGTCCTTCTACGAGCCGATCCTCGGCTTTGAAGAGGGCAAGGAGTCCATGGAGGGCCTGACGGTCGTCGACGACACGACCTTCACCATCGAGCTCTCCCAGCCGGAGTCGGACTTCCCGACGCAGCTCGGCTACTCCGCTTTCTTCCCGCTGCACCCGTCGGCTTATGACGACATCGACGCCTACGGAGAGAACCCGATCTCCAACGGCCCGTACAAGCTTGCAGAGTGGAACCACAACCAGGACGCCACCATCGTCCCGAACGAGGAGTACACCGGCGAGCGTGAGGCGAAGAACGACGGCATCAACTTCGTCTTCTACGCGCAGCAGGACGCGGCCTACGCTGATCTCCTCGCGGGCAACCTCGATGTTATTGACGTCGTTCCGGACTCCGCGTTCTCGACGTTTGAAGATGAGCTCGGCGAGCGCGCCGTGAACCAGCCCTCGGCAGTCTTCCAGTCCTTCACCATCCCGGAGAACCTTGAGCACTTCTCTGGCGAGGAAGGCAATCTGCGTCGCCAGGCGTTGTCGAAGGCGATCAGCCGTCAGGAGATCACCGACACAATCTTCGAGGGAACCCGTACCCCGGCCACCGACTTCACGTCGCCTGTCATCCCGGGCCACTCCGACTCCCTCGACGGCGCCGACGTGTTGCAGTACGACCCCGAGGAGGCGAAGCGCCTGTGGGCCGAAGCTGACGCCATCGCCCCGTTTACCGGCCAGTTCTCCATCTCATACAACGCCGATGGTGGACACCAGGCATGGGTCGATGCGGTTGCCAACTCTATCCGCAACACCCTCGGCATCGACGCCGTCGGAAACGCCTACCCGGACTTCAAGTCCCTGCGCGACGACGTGAAGGAGCGCAGGATCGAGGGCGCCTACCGCACCGGTTGGCAGGCAGACTTCCCCACGCTGGGTAACTTCCTCGTGCCGCTCTACACCACGGGTGCGAGCTCGAACGACGGTGACTACTCCAACCCGCAGTTCGACCAGCTGACCAAGGAAGCCGCTGGCGCCGCGACCCTCGACGAGGCGACCCCGAAGTACAACGAGGCGCAGGAGATCCTGCTCAAGGACCTCCCGGCCATCCCGCTGTGGTACTCCAACGTCACCGGCGGTTCCTCTGAGAACGTCGACAACGTGATCTTCTCCTGGAAGCTCCAGCCGCTCTACTACGAGATCACCAAGAAGTAGCTGATCGTGTTCGGCTAGGTCGAGACACCCCGCTGGTGGTTGTGCCAGGGGGGTGTCCGGCTTTTCACCCGAAGTTTCGGCTTTTACAGTCCGCTGGAAGAATCAACTATGACCCGTCCGCCGGCTCGCCCGGCGGAGACTCAGAGCTACATAACATGAAGGAGAGCCCGCAAACATGTTGCGTTATATCGGGCGACGGCTGCTCCAAATGATCCCGGTGTTCTTCGGCGCCACGCTGCTTCTCTACGCGCTGGTGTTCCTAATGCCGGGTGACCCGGTGTCCGCCCTTGGCGGCGACCGGGGCCTTTCGGAGGCAGCGCGTGCACGCATCGAAGCGGAATACAACCTCGACAAGCCGTTCATTATGCAGTACCTGCTCTACATCAAGGGCATCTTCATGGGCGATTTCGGAACGACCTTTTCCGGCCAGCCCGTGAGCTCGGTGATGGCTAATGTCTTTCCAGTGACCATGAAGCTGGCGGGTATGGCTCTCGTCTTCGAAGCCGTTTTCGGCATCATCTTCGGTGTCATCGCAGGTGTGCGTCGCGGCGGATTTTTCGATTCGACGATTCTGGTTGTTTCCCTGTTCGTCATCGCGGTCCCGTCCTTCGTCATCGGTTTTGTGCTCCAGTACCTGGTCGGTGTGAAGTGGGGCCTGTTGCCTGTCACTGTGGGGCGCAACGAGACGTTCGAGGCACTGCTGATGCCGGCAATCGTGCTCGGCGCGCTCTCCTTCGCGTATGTGATCAGGCTGACGCGGCAGTCCATTAGCGAGAACCTGCGCGCCGACTATGTCCGCACCGCCCGTTCCAAGGGGCTCGGTGGGGGACAAGTGATGACCCGCCACGTGTTGCGCAACTCTTTGATCCCCGTTGTCACCTTCCTCGGCGCCGACCTTGGTGCCCTCATGGGCGGTGCCATTGTCACCGAAGGAATTTTCGGCATCAACGGAGTAGGTGGCACGATCTACCAGGCGATTATCAAGGGCGAGCCGGCCACCGTGGTGTCGTTTACCACGGTGCTCGTCATCGTTTACATCGTTGCCAACCTTCTCGTTGACCTCCTGTACGCCGTTCTCGACCCAAGGATTCGCTATGCCTAATCACGTTTCCGCCATGGACGCGAACGAAGACCGCACTTCGCTCGATACCCGTCTGCGCCGCGGGCAGGAATACTTCATTGCCGACACCGATGAGACCGGGCTGGGGGCAGTCGATGCCGTTGCGGACGACTCCGCCCCCTCCAGCCAGTGGGGCGAGGCTTGGCGCTACCTGAAGCGCCGCCCGCTGTTCTGGATTTCCTCCGTGCTCATCCTCTTTGCCATCGCGCTCGCGGTTGCGCCGGGGTTGTTCACCAGCGTCGACCCACGCGCCTGCCAGCTCGGCAATTCGCTCAACGGCCCGACTGCCGGCCACCCGTTCGGATTCGACCGGCAGGGCTGCGACATCTTTGCCCGCACCGTCTACGGCGCCCGCGCCTCTGTGACCGTGGGCGTGCTGACCACGATCATCGTCACCGTGATCGGATCGATGGTCGGAGCGCTGGCCGGTTTCTACGGAGGGATTTGGGACACGATTCTGTCGCGGCTCACCGACATCTTCTTCGCGGTGCCCCTGGTGCTCGCGGCGATCGTCGTCATGTCCATGTTCCAGAACCAGCGCTCTATCTGGATGGTGGTATTCGCACTGTCGATGTTCGGCTGGACCCAGATTGCGCGTATCACCCGCGGCGCGGTCATGGGAGTGAAAAACGATGAGTTCGTCACCGCCGCCCGCGCGCTGGGTGCCTCTGATCTGCGGATCATTTCCTCTCACATCATGCCGAACGCGGCCGCGCCGATCATCGTCTACGCCACCGTCGCACTGGGAACGTTCATCGTCGCAGAAGCCACCCTGTCCTTCTTGGGCATTGGCTTGCCGACGACCGTCGTGTCCTGGGGCGGCGACATCTCAGCAGCGCAGGCGTCACTGCGCACCCAGCCGATGGTCCTGTTCTACCCGGCTATCGCTCTGGCGCTGACCGTGCTGAGCTTCATCATGATGGGCGACGCCGTGCGCGACGCTCTTGACCCGAAGGCGAGGAAGCGATGAGTACTGCAATTCCGAACGATTCCGTCAACCCTGGCACTGGTGCGGGGGAGCAGTTCCCGGGCACCGAGCAGCCGCTGCTCGATGTGCGCAACCTCAAGATCACCTTCGAGTCCACCACCGGCGTCGTCGAGGCCGTGCGCGACTTCGACCTGACGATTTATCCCGGCCAGTCCGTGGCCATCGTCGGCGAGTCCGGCTCCGGCAAGTCCACCGCCGCGATGTCGATCCTGGGTTTGCTGCCGGGAACCGGCAAGGTCACGAGCGGCTCAATCATGTTGGATGGCGAGGAGCTCACCGGCCTCGACGAAAAGGGCTGGCAGGACGTGCGGGGCAACCGCATTGGCCTCGTCCCGCAGGACCCGATGTCCAACCTGAACCCTGTGTGGCGGATCGGCACGCAGGTGGAAGAGTCTCTTCGCGCCAACAATGTGGTCGAGGGCTCCAAGCGCCATGAGCGCGTGGTGCAGCTGCTCGAAGAAGCTGGGCTTCCCGACGCCGAGCGCCGCGCCAAGCAGTACCCGCACGAGTTCTCCGGCGGCATGCGCCAGCGTGCGCTGATCGCCATCGGTCTGGCCGCGCGCCCGAAGCTGCTCATCGCGGATGAGCCCACCTCAGCTCTCGACGTCACCGTGCAGAAGAAGATCCTCGACCACCTCGAAGGCCTCACCAACGAGCTGGGCACGGCGCTGTTGTTCATTACGCACGACCTCGGCCTGGCTGCCGAGCGCGCCGACTACCTCGTCGTGATGCACCGCGGCAGGATCGTGGAAAAGGGCCCGAGTCTGAAGATCCTGCGTAATCCGCAGCACCCCTATACCCGCCGCCTGGTTACTGCGGCGCCGTCCCTGGCGTCGGCGCGCATCCGTTCCGCGAAGGAACAAGGCATCGAGACCAGTGAGCTGCTCGTCGCCGACCGGGCCAGCGACGAGGTCGTCGTGCGGGTGGAGAACCTTGTCAAGGAGTTCGACGTGCGTGGCCAGCGCGGCGACAAGAAGATCTTGCGCGCTGTCGACAACGTGTCGTTCGACCTGCGCCGTGGGTCCACGCTTGCGCTGGTGGGTGAGTCCGGGTCGGGTAAGTCCACGGTCGCGAACATGGTCCTGTCGCTGCTTGAACCGACGAGCGGCAGCGTCCTCTTCGAAGGCCGGGACGTTTCGGAGCTCTCGGGCCGTGACCTATTTGCCATGCGCCGCAAGATGCAGGTTGTGTTCCAGAACCCGTACGGTTCGTTGGACCCGATGTACTCCATCTACCGCTGCATCGAAGAGCCCCTGACTCTGCACAAGGTGGGCAACCGAAAGGCGCGTGAGGCCCGCGTCGCGGAGCTGCTCGATATGGTGCAGATGCCGCGCTCGGCGATGCGCCGCTACCCGAATGAGCTCTCCGGCGGGCAGCGCCAGCGCATCGCGATTGCGCGAGCGATGGCGCTTAACCCCGAGGTGATTGTTCTCGACGAGGCCGTCTCGGCACTCGACGTGCTGGTGCAGAACCAGATCCTCAAACTGCTGACACAGCTGCAGGACGAGTTGAACCTGTCGTACCTGTTCATCACCCACGACCTCGCTGTCGTGCGCCAAACTGCGGACGACATCGTAGTTATGCGCCAGGGCCAAGCGGTAGAGCAGGGGCCTGCGGATTCGATTTTCGAAAACGCGCAGCATGAATACACGCGCAACCTGATCAACTCTGTGCCCGGGCTCAACATTGAGCTCGGC
>NZ_JAYWLR010000018.1:0-37071 GCF_040946405.1 Corynebacterium sp. LK2510
TGGCCCCGGGGAGTTCCGTCGTTGCGGTTTCCTCCTGCTTGGCAAGGAAAGCTCGAGCCTTCGGTGCCTCTACCTGCATCAGGATTTCCGGTAGGGTTCAAGGGTATTTTCTTCCACAGCTAAAGGAGCAGCAAGCATGGGCAGCCACAGCCTGGCAGATACCTCGGACTTGCGCGGCCAGGACGGTGCAGCCGCTCGGGCTGTCGATTTGGTCAAGACATATGGGCAAGGCGATACCCAAGTAGTCGCCCTCGATGGAGTCAGCGTCGATTTCACCGCGAATGAGTTCACGGCCATCATGGGCCCTTCAGGGTCTGGTAAGTCGACCCTGATGCATGCCATGGCTGGCCTCGATTCCTTCACATCGGGTTCCGCCTACATCGGCGGGACCGATCTCTCCGGGCTCGATGACAAGGCCCTCACTGCGCTGCGCCGTGACCGGCTCGGCTTCATCTTCCAGTCTTTCAACTTGGTGCCCACGTTGACTGCTGCGGAGAACATCACGCTTCCCACTGATATCGCCGGCAAGACGGTGGACCAAGAGTGGTTCAGCGAGGTCACTGAGCGTCTCGGCCTTGCCCAGCGCCTCAGCCATCGACCAAGTGAGCTCTCTGGCGGTCAACAGCAGCGTGTGGCCTGTGCGCGAGCTCTGGTGAGCAGGCCGGAGATCATCTTCGGCGATGAGCCGACGGGAAACTTGGATTCGAACGCGAGTAGTGAAGTCCTTGATATTCTCCGGCATGCGGTAGATCACGACAACCAGACGGTCGTAATCGTGACCCACGATGCCCGTGCTGCTTCGTACGCCGACCGCGTGATCTTCCTGCGGGATGGGCGCATTGTTGACGAGCTTTACGAGCCGACGGTCGATGCGATCCTGCACGTGATGGCCGGGATCGAGGGGTAGCGTGGCTTCGACTTTGACTCGGGTGTCGATGCGCAACATTGCCGCCCACAAGCTAAGGCTGTTCCTCACTGTTCTTGCGGTAGTTCTGGGTACCGCGTTTATTGCCGGCTCGCTTATGTTCACCAGCATGCTGGAGCGGACTTTCGACTCGGCAGTTTCCTCAGAGTTCGAAGGCATCGACGCCGTTGTTCAGGTTGGTGAGAGCGGCCAACCCCTTCCCACCGGCCTCGTGGAGGAGTTGCAGGGCAATCCTCGCGTTCTCAACGCGAACCAATCCGGTTCGACCACCGTTGTGGCGGCCACGAGCGACAACACAGCGATTCAGACCGGCCAGGGTGGCGCGAGCGTTGAGGTTGCCTACCCCGAGGGTGAATCGGTCGGCGCGTCCCCCGCGATCGTCGAGGGGCGCGCGCCACAGACAGTGGGGGAGGCGCTGCTTAACCGAAACGCCGCCGAGCGATACGGCATTGCGCTCGACGAGCAATTGATTGTCGTCGATGCGTCTGCCCGGCACACTCTCGACGTCGTGGGCTTTTACGACGACGATCTTGCCCAGCCATCCTCGCTGGGGTTCAAGGTTAGCCCCGAAACATACAACGAGTACTACACCGACGGCGCGACGGTGCCGCAGATCGTTGTCCACGCGGTAAAGGGGATCTCGCCGGATCAGCTTGTCGACGAATTGCGCGCAGCCTACCCCGATTACCAGGTCGACACCGGGCAGGCGCTTGCCGACGAGGTATCAAAGCAGATCCGTGAAGGATTGAGTTTTGTCAGCTACTTCCTGATCGCTTTTGGGCTCGTGGGGCTTTTGGTCGGTATGTTCCTCATCGCCAACACCTTCTCCATGATCGTTGCTCAGCGCACCAAAGAATTCGCGCTGTTGCGTGCGCTCGGTGCATCGCGCCGTCAGATCTCCCGCTCAGTTTCGGTGGAGGCCTTCATCGTCGGCCTGATTGGGTCAATGTTGGGTGTGGTGGCGGGTGCTGTGTTGGTCAGCATCATCAAAGCCGTCATGGGTGCATACGACATGTCGCTTCCCGACGGCGGGTTAGGGCTCTCGGCCCAAGCGGTCGCTGTCCCCATCGTGGTGGGCGTTATCGTGACTATGCTGTCTGCCTGGGCGCCGGCACGCCGTGCGGGACGTGTCCAACCAGTCGAGGCAATGCGAGCGAGCGAATCGGCATCGCCGCAGCCGTTGCGTGGGCGCACCATCGCCGGCCTGCTGCTTCTCGCCGCTGGTGCCGTTGCCGCGGGGAGCGGCATGGCCTGGTCCGAGGGTTCCACCGCCGACCGTGCTTGGTTGGTGGGTGCGGCGGCCCTTTCTGTGATTGCTGGTGTCTTCCTTGCTGGCCCTGCGTTGAGTTTGCCGATTGTGCCGCCCCTTGGACGCGTCATTGGTGCGCCTTTTGGGGCCGTCGGCAAGCTTGCGTCGACGAATAGTTCCCGCAACCCGCGTCGTACGAGTGCCACTGCGTTCGCTCTTTTGCTCGGTATCGCGCTGGTGACGGTGATTGGGATGCTTGGCGCGACCATGAAGCAGTCCGTTTCAGACATTGCCGAGAGTCAGGTCACCTCTGATTTCGTCCTCGCTTCACCACAAACGGGTATGTTCCCCGTGCCGGCGACTGTGCCGGACAAGGTCGCTGAGCTAGACGGCGTCGGTGAGGTCATTGCCTACAGTGAGGCGCCAGTCGCAGTGAATGGGGAGTTTGCGTACACATTCGGCACGTACCGCGCTAACCCGGTGTTCTCTGCTGACCCGAGCGACCTGTTCGTCGTCAACATGGAAGAGGGCGAATCGACGATCGACGCTGACACGGTGATCGCCCCGCGTTCGCTGGCAGACAGCAATGGCTGGGCAGTTGGCGACACCGTGACGATTTCGGCCCCGGGTGTCTCTGCGGATACCGCTGAGGCGACAATCGGCGGCATTTTCGAGGACACGAACCTGATCCGCGGGGTGGTGATCGACGATGACGCTGCACTAAAGGTCATCCCCAACAGCGCGTTTATTTACCAAATGGTGGGTGTGCGCGGCGATGGGTCGGTCACTGAGGAGGAATTGCGCAACACGTTGGTCGAGGCTGTCCAGGAAGACATCGTCGTCCAAGTGAAGTCAGCGAGTGACATGAGTGGTGAGGTTGGCGGAATGATCGACCAGATGCTGTTCATCCTCTACGCGCTGTTGTCTCTAGCTGTCGTCATCGCGGTCCTCGGGATCATCAATACCTTGACTCTGTCGGTGATTGAGCGCCGACAGGAGATCGGCATGCTGCGTGCGGTGGGTACCCAGCGCGGCCAGGTTCGCACGATGATAATCCTGGAGTCGGTGCAGATGGCCGTTTTCGGCGCTGTCGCCGGAATTCTTATGGGCCTCGGCTTGGGCTGGGCTTTCCTTACCGTTCTGGCAGACCAAGGGCTGGAACGCATCATCATTCCGTGGCCGCTGATTGTCACGATGCTCATCGGCTCCATCGTGATCGGCGTTCTGGCCGCGTTGTGGCCGGCGCAGCGTGCAACGACGACTCCGCCACTCGACGCGATCGCGGAATAGGGCGTTACTCAGCGAAGGCGCGCGCCGCGAACATGGTCCCGTAGTACGCAGCGACGATGCCGGTGGCTGCGGTGAGCGCCGCATACGTCGTGGCCGTGCGCCAGCGTCTGGCGCGAAGGTCTTCGCCAAGTTCCTTCGCAAGGGTCGACCACGTCGAGAGCCCACCTGCGAAGCCGGTGCCGAACAGCAGCGGAGCGAGTCCGGGCAGGCCGATGGTAAACCCCAGCACGGCGGAGCCGACGACGTTGGCCGCCCACGTCCCGACTTTGCGGTCTGGGGTGTTGAGGTGGCTCAGCGCCCAGCGGGCGACTCCTCCTGCGAAACCCCCAGCGGCTACTGCAATGAGGGACATAATCACGGGAACCCGCCTTGCGCGATCCGCGTACGGCGCAGCGTGTCGCCCGCCCACCACGCCGCGATGCACGAGGTAAAGCTCAGCGCCAGCAGCGCGGCAGCTCCCGCGGCCCCGAGGGGCAGGGCAGCGACGGACACGGCGGAGAACGTGGTGAAGCCGCCGAGAAAACCCATGCCCCACAGCTTGCCCGGGGCGGTAAGACCCATTGCGAAACACCCGGCAGCGTTGATCAGCACTGTTGTAAACAGCGCCGCGGCCACTGTGTCCGGGGCTGCGAGCATGAGCAAATAACGCACACTCGCGCCGGTCGCGGCGCCGATTCCGACAAGGCTGGGGTCCTTCCACACAGCGATTGATGTTACGGCGGGTGCGCAACGCGGCCAATCCAGGAATGATGGGGTAAGAGTCACCATCACGCAGAGCATCATGACGCAGAGCCGAAGGAGCGCACAATGGCACACGATCGCGCGGGGCAGCCAGCCCAGCCAGGAGACCTCATCGATATCGCCGAGGTAGTCACCGCCTACTACACCCGCGACATCGACCCGGCCGACCCGGCGCAGCAGGTCGCCTTCGGCACCTCCGGACACCGCGGCAGCTCCCTCGACAACGCGTTCAACCAGCAGCACATTTGGGCGACGACCCAGGCGATCGTGGACTACCGCCGCGCCAATAACATCGGGGGACCGATCTACATCGGCCGGGACACGCACGCGCTCTCGGAGCCGGCCATGGTCTCCGCCCTCGAGGTCCTCGTCGGCAACGACGTCGAGGTGCTTGTCGACGCCAACGGGGCCTACACTCCGACCCCGGCGATCTCGCATGCAATTCTGCGCCACAACGCGGCTCTCGACGGCGGGGTAACCGGCTCTGATCCACGCCGCGCCGACGGAATCGTCGTCACACCCTCGCACAACCCGCCGCGCGACGGCGGCTTTAAGTACAACCCGCCCAGCGGCGGCCCGGCGGACACGGACGCCACCGATTGGATCGCTACGAAAGCGAACGAGTACATTGCGGCTGGCCTGGATGGGGTGAGGCGGGCGTCGATAAGCGGCGTGCTCGACGAGCGCGCAACACCGTTTGATTTCATGGGCTCCTATGTCGCCGACCTGCCGAACGTGGTGGACATCGACGCGATCCGCGAGAGTGGCCTGAGCATCGGCGCCGACCCGATGGGAGGGGCCTCCGTGCACTACTGGCAGGCGATTGCGGATACCCACAACCTCAATCTCACGGTGGTCAACCCGCATGTCGACGCAACGTGGCGGTCCATGACGCTGGACACCGACGGCGCGATCCGCATGGACTGCTCCAGCCCGAACTCAATGGCCTCGCTCGTGCGCAACCGCGACCGGTACGACATTTCCACTGGCAACGACGCTGATGCGGACCGTCACGGCATCGTCACTCCTGACGCCGGCCTGATGAACCCGAACCACTTTCTCGCCGTGGCCATCGACTACCTGTTCAGCCACCGCCCCGGGTGGAGCGAGTCAACCGCGGTGGGCAAGACACTGGTGTCTTCGTCGGTCATCGACAAGGTCGCAGCCGCTCACGGTCGCGACCTCGTTGAGGTCCCCGTCGGCTTTAAGTGGTTCGTGCCTGGGCTTATCGACGGCACCATCGGCTTCGGTGGCGAGGAATCCGCCGGTGCGTCCTTCCTGCGCCACGACGGAACCGTGTGGTCCACCGATAAAGACGGAATCATCATGGATCTGCTCGCCGCGGAGATCACCGCCGTGACCGGAAAGACCCCGTCGCAGCGCTACGCGGAGCTCGAGGAGAAGTTCGGCGCGCCTGCGTACGCGCGCACCGACGCTCCGGCGGATCGTGAGCAGAAGGCTGTGCTGAAGAAGCTGTCCCCGGAAGCTGTGCGCGCCACAGAGCTGGCGGGGGAGAACATCACCGCGAAGCTGACCGAGGCGCCAGGCAATGGGGCTGCGATTGGCGGGCTGAAGGTGACCACCGAGAACGCGTGGTTTGCGGCGCGCCCGTCGGGCACAGAAGACAAGTACAAGATCTACGCCGAAAGCTTCCGGGGTGTAGACCACCTCGCCCAGGTGCAGGAGGAAGCCCGGGCGCTGGTCTCTCAGGTACTCAGCGCGAAGTAACCAGTACCTCCGGGGACCGCGGTTCGGCGATCCCCGGGAAATTAGTATCAGCACCACAGGAAGAACCTATAGGAACTCATTGACGCCTGGACTAAAATCGACCGGGTGGGAAATATTCAAGCTGGACTAGCTGAAACGGAACACGCTCCTCGGAAGCGGACGGCGCTGCTTGCGCCCTCAACTCGCGAGGTCGTACTCGATATCATGTCGGCCGCGGCGCGGTTCTTCATGGCCTATATCTGGATTTCCGCGGGTATCGCGAAAATCGGCGTCCACATGGATGTCACCCAGACGATCATGGCCTACGAGATCTTCACCCCGGCCTGGTCGGACGGGCTAGCCCGACTGATCGGCCCGCTGGAGATCGCCGGCGGCCTGTTGCTGCTGCTCGGTATCAAGCTCCGCGCCTCGGGATGGGTATCAATCGTCATCTTGGCCCTGTTCATCATCGGATTGTCATCCGCGTGGGCACGTGGTCTGATTATCGATTGTGGCTGCTTCAGCCCGGGGGAGTCCGACGAAGGAACGAACGTGCTGGCGACGATCGGGCGCGACGTTCTCTATGTCATCGTTACCCTGTTCATGATCTACCGTCCGTACAAGAAGTTCGCGCTCTTCCCTTAGTGTTGTAAGGGCGCAGCCAAATAATCTCAACGTAGAAAAGGTGTAATACGTGACCACTCGCAAGGTGCAAAACCCCAACGCCAAGGGAGGCGCAGGCTTCCTCTGGGCGCTGCTCGCCGTCATCGCTATCGCGGCGGTTGTGATCGGGCTGATCTTCTTCAACGGTCGTACCCAGCGCATTGCAGCTCTAACCGAGCACACGGTGCCGGTGGAGAACCTGGCCGTGTCCTACAACGAGGGGGACCCGTTCTTCACCCTGACCGCCGCCGATCGCGGTGAGGCTGACAACCGTGTGTCCCTTTTCGAGGACTTCTCTTGTAGTTACTGTGCAAATCTGGCTGAGGAAACCGACGCAGACATGCTGGAAAAGATCCAGGCAGGTGAGCTCACGGTGGACCTCCACCCGATGAACTTCCTGGACGGACAGGGGGCGCAGTACTCCCAAGGCCACTCCACCCGCGCGCTGGCCGCTGAGCTCGCGCTGGCCAGCCACGGTGACGCCCAGGCGCTGTGGAACCTGCGCGTCGCTCTTCTTGAGAACCAACAAAACGTTTACAACAGGGTTGATGGCAACTTCCTGGGAGATTTGGCGCACGCCTTCGGCGCCAGCGTCGAGGCCGTTCAGGACATCCGCGACGGAAAGTTCCTCCCGGTTGCAGAGCAGGTTGGCCTGGAGAACCTGAACTACCAGAACGAGACCACAGGCAAGGCCTACACTCCGCGCGTCATGCGCGACGGCAAGGATCTCGACACTGGTGATGACATCACCACGTGGCTCGACGTCGCGACCGCGTAAGACGTTCAGGGCTTATCACCCCGGAAAATGCCCGCGGAGGCGATTTGGTTGCCTCCGCGGGTGACGTGTATATTAAGCGGAGTTGCTTGGAGGTTTTCTCCGGTTAACTGGGGCTATGGCGCAGCTGGTAGCGCACCACACTGGCAGTGTGGGGGTCACGGGTTCGAATCCCGTTAGCTCCACTCCACAACCGAATATCGTTTTTTGGGGCTATGGCGCAGCTGGTAGCGCACCACACTGGCAGTGTGGGGGTCACGGGTTCGAATCCCGTTAGCTCCACCACTTGGACGCTCATTTTGATACAAAGTGAGCGTCCTTTTGTTTTGCCCGGACGGATGGCGTTTTGACTTGTCAGGGGCGGTTTTGGTGATCTCGTATCCGGTTTTGTTGAGGTTTGTTGGGGCTGGATTGGTTACAATTTTCGATGTCTGTCGGGGTTGGGTGGGGGAAGTAAAGCTGAAGCGCTAAATAGTGCGGCAACCGCTAAAAAGTATCGGTGACGCTAAAAGGTTTAGGTGGCGCTAAAAAGTGTTCCTGTGCCGCAGATATGATCGCACAACGTATCACGATGGATACAAGACCCCGGTGCGGAGCGGTGCCATCGGATAGCGTCGACCCTGCTAAGTGCACGTAGTTGGTAGGGGTGTTCCGGTGATGTGGTAGGGGTGGTGTTCCGGGTTGGTGGTAGGCCAGCCCGCCTGGTTGGCGGGCTGGCCTTGGTGGTTAGGTGTCGGTGTTGTCTTGGATGGTTGCGAGGTGTTGACGCATGTCGAAGTCACCGATTTCGATGTGGCGTCCGCTGCTGAGTCTGCTGACGAGGGAGTCAGCTCCTACGCGGTTGGGTAGGGTTTTGAGCCAGTAGCCTGCTGCTGATTGTGAAGAGATGATGGTGGGTAGTCGTCCTTCTCTGTCGAATATGATTTTGGTTAGGTCGTCTTGGCCTCGGGAATCTATTTCAAGGGTGAGAAAGTCGTCGATGATGAGGACATCGACGTTCGTTATTTTTCTCATTTCCTCGCTGTAGGCCGGATCCGTGGGCAAGAAGGCCGCTAGCTTAGTTACCAGTTGGTCGAGGCGGTAGTACATTACGGAGTAGCCTGCTTGGCAGGCTGCGATTCCGATCGCGCAGGCGATGTATGTTTTCCCGGTTCCGGCTGGCGCCAACAGGTGGAGGTTGGTGGGGTTTTTCCTCCAGTCAGTTTTAGCGATGCGTGCCAGTTGCCGGGTATCGATGCCTCGTTGTTCGGGGTTGGTGATTTCGGGCCCGACCCCCGGAAAGTGGACATGGGGGTGGTGTTTATGCTGCAAGGTCAAGTGTAGCTGACGCGTGTTTTTCGAAGGTGTCTGGGGCCTGGTAATTGCACCAGGTGTGCAATCGTTTCGTGTTATACCGAGTACACCACGCAAAGACCTGCCGGCGGCAGGAGAGCATGTTGGGGAAAACCTTCGCATTTTTGAGAACTTCTCGTTTGAGCGTTGCATTAAATGACTCTGCCAGCGCGTTATCGGCACTACTGCCTACAGCTCCCATGGATTGTTGTACTCCCAACTGGCGGCATGTTTCTTGAAATACAGAGGAGGTGTATACACTGCCGTGATCAGAATGGAAAATCGTTCCACGCAAGGATCCTCGCTGGTCTGCGGCCATCAGTAATGCCTCTCGGGCGAGTTCAACACGCATGTGATCTGCAATCGCAAAACCGACCAGTTTCCGGGAGAAACAGTCAATCACAGTAGCCAGATACATATTCTTTTGCCCGGCAAGGGGAAGATATGTAATGTCCCCGACAAGCTTGTCGTTAGGCCTGGCCGCGGTGAAATCACGCTCGAGAAGATCATCAAAGACCCGCTTATGTGGATCACTGACAGTAGTGCGAACACGACGTTTTTTCGTAAAACCTGCCAACCCGAGAGCTTTCATCACCCGTGCTACGCGTTTGTGATTTACCGGCTGGTCCGGGGTCTGCGCAGTAAGCAACGCGGCTATACGTTTAGCACCATACAAGCCACCTTCCGCCTCGAAAGCGATCCGAATTCGCTCCCCTAGCAGCCCGTCAGCGTATACCTGTTGCTCGCGCCGGGCCGCATTTGCGGCCCACTTGTAATAGGAAGAACGCCTTACTTTCAGTACGGTACACATCCGCTTGACTGAGAACTCAGTACGGTGGTCCTCGATGAACTTGAAGCGGATCACAAGCCCATCTCCTTCGCGAAATACTGCGCCGCCTTGCGCAAAATATCGCGTTCTTCTTTCAAAAGCGCGTTTTCCTTTTCGAGTTGTCGGATTCTCTCTGCTTCAGATAAGACCCGCGCGGCCTCTGCTTCTTTGCGCCGCCTGGCCCGCACCCCGGTGCCAAACTGGTTTACCCAGTTTTGCAGCGAATTACGATTAATTCCCAGATCAGAAGCAACCTGCGCCATTGAAGCCTCGCTGGACTCGTACGCGGCTACCGCGTCTTTCTTGAACTGCGCGGAATATGTTTTACGGGACATGGTAGAAGACTACCTTTCTCCGGCTGAACGCCGGGGCTAGCCTATGTCCACCAACAGGGGGTCAGGTCCCCTGCTGAAAACAGCGGGTTCTCCTCGTTATTTGGGAAGAGATGTAGATCGCTGTTTTACCCAGAAAAAAAGCCGAAAACAACTGGATATCGGGTGAAACCTATGGCTGTATGTACATGCGCAAACAACAACAGCGGAAAGGAAAAAACAGCCATGACAACCACCACGATCAGCCGAGAAGCCCTCAACCAGCTCCTGACCGAGATCACCAGCGAGCGTTTCAACTACATCCCGACCCTGGAACAGCGGCTTTCCGATGAGCTGGACTTCCCGGAAGTCAGCGTCTGGGGCCTGAAACACATCCTGACCAAAGCCTTCGAAGCAGGCCTGGAAGCCGGAAACCAAGGCATCACCACCATCACCGACTAGCCCGCTGCTCGCCCCGACCACACGGTTCGGGGCCGCGCTCTGCACCCAACCAGCCCCACAGTGGGGCTATTTCTTTGCCCTGATAGGAGGAACCGCAGCCGTGAATACCAGCCGTTACAAGCCAACAAAGTTTATGGCTGCAGGCTCCACCTATGACAAGCGTAAAGCTGATTTCGCCATCGCGTTCATCCAAGCCCTACGTCACACGAAGGGTCGCTGGGCAGGCAAACCCTTCAAACTCCTAGGCTGGCAGGAGAAAATCGTGCGTGACCTATTCGGCACGATTAAAGAAGACGGCTACCGCCAATTCACTACCGCTTATGTTGAGATCCCGAAGAAGATGGGCAAAAGTGAGTTAGCAGCAGCCGTCGCGTTATTGCTGTGTTGTGGGGATGGTGAGCAAGCCGCCGAGGTGTACGGGTGTGCGGCGGATCGGCAGCAGGCCTCTATCGTGTTCGAGGTGGCTGCGGATATGGTGCGTCAATCCCCAGCCTTATCGAAACGGGTGAAAATCCTGTCGAGCCAGAAGCGGATTATCTATAAACCCACCAACAGTTTCTATCAAGTCCTGAGCGCGGAGGCGTATTCCAAGCACGGGTTCAACATCTCCGGCGTGGTGTTCGACGAGCTGCATACCCAGCCCAACCGGGCACTGTTCGATGTGATGACCAAAGGTTCCGGTGATGCCCGCACCCAGCCGCTGTATTTCCTGATCACCACCGCTGGAACCGACACGCACTCGATTTGCTACGAGCAACACCAAAAAGCCCAAGACATCCTCGCAGGCAAGAAACACGACCCCACGTTCTATCCCGTGATCTACGGTGCCGACCCAGACGATGACTGGACGGACGAGAACGTGTGGCGTAAAGCCAACCCGAGCCTTGGAGTGACCGTGCCAATAGAGAAAGTGCGCGCGGCGTGCAATAGTGCGCGGCAGAATCCTGCTGAGGAAAACACGTTTAGACAGCTCAGGTTGAATCAGTGGGTGAAACAGTCGGTGCGGTGGATGCCCATGCACGTGTGGAACCACAACAACGACCCCGTCGATCTCGCTGAGCTAGAGGGACGTCCGTGTTATGGCGGGCTCGACCTCGCGAGTACGACGGATATTACGGCGTTCGTGTTGGTGTTCCCGCCCTACGGGGCAGATGAGAAGTACCGGGTTGCGCCGTGGTTTTGGATCCCTGAAGACAACCTGGGTTTGCGGGTGGCGCGCGACCACGTGCCCTACGACCTGTGGCAGCAACAGGGCTTCCTAGAAACCACGGAAGGCAACGTTGTCCACTACGCCCACATTGAACACCACATCGAACAGCTTGGTGAGCGTTTCGATATTAGGGAGATCGCTTTCGACCGGTGGGGTGCCGTCCAAATGAGCCAAAACCTCGAAGGCATGGGCTTCACGGTTGTCCCGTTCGGGCAGGGCTTCAAAGACATGAGCCCACCCTCCAAGGAGCTGATGAAGCTCGCTCTAGAGGGACGTCTTGCGCATGGCGGGCACCCGGTGCTTTCGTGGATGGTGGATAACATTCACGTGCGTACCGACCCGGCGGGCAACATCAAGCCCGACAAACAAAAATCCACCGAGAAGATCGACGGCGTGGTCGCCACCATCATGGCCTTAGACCGCGCCATCCGAGGCGGCAACGCGAATACGAATGGGTCAGTCTATGACGAGCGGGGGCTATTGGTGTTTTAGCGTTTTGCTGGTGATCCAGTGCATGGCTACAAGGTTGAGTCCCATGGCTGCCACCATGACGAGCGAAGCGAGTGGAAGCCTTACTGTTCCGCAGGTGGGTGTGATGGTGATGAGCCAGATCATGATGGGTAGCTGTATGGGGGCGCTCCATAACCGTAGCGGGATTCGTTTCAGGTAAGTAAAGAGCATCTGGCCGCAGTGGATTACCAGGTGGATGGTGTAGGCGACCATGATGGCTGCTATCCATACTGGCTGGCACCAGATAGCGACCGCGATGAGCAGAACGAGTTCTTCTGTTGCGATCACTGTGAAATGTGTGCGGGTCATGTTGATGTGTCGAACAGGTTCAGGCAACCGGGCAGTGTTGTCGTCTAGCCATGGAACCAGGACGAAGTATTCCTCGATTTCGTGCCACAAAAATAGACCCACAAACACAATGACTGGCCAACCCACCACGCACCTCCTCGTGTGAACGTTACCCAATTATCCCACAGGGAAAGGAGCCACCATCATGGGATTCCTCGACTGGCTACGCGCCGCCAACCCTCGCCGCGCCTCGAACCACCATCTCACGAGCCAGTATTCGTTCCTGTTTGGCCCCACGTCGGCGGGTCGGACGGTGACGGAACGATCGGCGATGCAGATGACGGCCGTCTATAGTTGCGTGCGGATTTTGGCTGAGGCGATCGCTGGCCTGCCCTTGCACGTGTACCGAACCGGCCCGGATGGGTCGAAGGTGAAGGCCACCGATCACGGCCTGTACAGGTTGTTGCATGATGAGCCGAATCCGGAGATGACCTCGTTTGTGTTCCGCGAGACGTTGATGACGCATTTGTTGTTGTGGGGGAACGCTTATGCGCAGGTGTTACGCAACGGTCGTGATGAGGTGATCGGTTTGTATCCGTTGATGCCAAACCGCATGAGCGTCGGCAGGGACGACACTGGAAGGCTCTACTACGAATACCAAACCAGTAGCGATGAGCCTGCTGGTCAGTGGTCTCGTATCCGGCTTTCGCCTGCTGACGTGCTGCATATTCCAGGGCTCGGGTTCGATGGGCTGGTTGGGTATTCGCCGATTACGATGGCGAAGAACGCGATCGGTATGGCGATGGCTACCGAAGACTACGGCGCGAGTTTCTTTGCTAATGGGGCGGCTCCTGGTGGGGTGTTGGAGCATCCGGGCACGATCAAAGACCCGAGCAGGGTACGTGAATCATGGCAAGCCACGTTCGGTGGAGCGAGGAACGGCAATAAGGTGGCGGTGTTGGAAGAGGGCATGAAATACACGCCCATCTCCGTCAGCCCTGAACAAGCACAGTTCCTCGAAACGAGGAAGCTTCAGATCAATGAGATCGCCCGGATTTTCCGTATCCCGCCACACATGATCGGCGACCTCGACAAATCCAGCTTCAGCAGTATTGAGCAGCAGTCGCTGGAGTTCGTGAAGTACACCCTTGACCCGTGGGTCATCAGGTGGGAACAAGCCATCACCAAAACCTTGCTGAGCCCGCGTGAGAAACCGGGCGTGTTTGTGAAGTTCAACGTCGAAGGACTACTGCGCGGGGATTATGAGTCGCGGATGAATGGGTATGCGGTCGCCCGCCAAAACGGGTGGATGTCCGCCAACGACATCCGCACCTTAGAAAACCTCGACCGCATCCCAGAAGATGACGGCGGGGATCTGTATTTGGTGAACGGCAACATGCTGCCGCTCGCCATGGCAGGCGCATACGCGTCCGCACAACCCGCAAGTGAGGAGACGACACCAGGTCTGCCGCCGCCGGAGGGTGATCCGCCGTCTGGCGGTCTTGTACCTGACCAACTATTTGAGAGGAGGAGCCGGTGAGACGGTTATGGAACTGGGAGGCAACTACTCCCGACAATGATGGCCCGGCGGGTAGTGATACCAGCCGGGTTTTGCGTATTAACGGCGTGGTCGCCGAAGAATCCTGGTTCGACGATGATGTGACCCCAGCCCTGTTCGCGTCCGAACTGAACGCAGGCTCTGGGGACGTAACCGTGTGGATTAACAGTCCGGGTGGGGATGTGGTCGCGGCAGCGCAGATCTATAACATGCTTATCGACTATCCAGGGCGCGTCCGTGTCTGCATTGACGGGATCGCAGCCTCAGCAGCCTCCGTGATCGCGATGGCTGGTTCCACGGTTGCTATGTCGCCGGTGTCGATGTTGATGATCCACAACCCCGCCACGCTCGCGATCGGGGACGCATACGAGCTGGGTCGGGCGATTGACATGCTCGCCGCCGTCAAGGACAGCATCATTAATGCCTATGAGTTGAAGACTGGCATGTCGAGGGCGAAGCTCGCCAAGCTCATGGATCAAGAGACCTGGATGGACGCGCGGGCTGCTATTGCGATGGGGTTCGCTGACGAGTACCTCACCCGCAACACCAAGCACGATGATCCTGACGAGGACGACGACCTCGCCGAAGAGTTGGACGTCGACGACCCGGATGAGGATGGTTTCCCACCGGGCAAGCCCAAGAAGGTCGGCAATCGTACCCCGCTACGCAGTTTGGCTGGCGGGGTTGTGTATTCCCGCAAACCCGTTGAGCAGCGTCTCGTCGCTCACCTCACCGAACGTCCACCCACCACACCACCGGGGAGGCAGCCGTCTGCTGCTCCTGCTCCTGTGGGTCGGCGGGTGGTTGACCTGTATGCAGCCCTCATTAATCAAGTCCACTAACCCTAAGAAGGAGAACCAATTATGTCTACGATGACTATTTCTGACCTACGCACCAAGCGTGCTGAGACGTGGGAGAAGGCGAAAGCGTTTCTTGATGAGCGCCGCGACACCACCACTGGCTGCCTGTCCGCTGAAGACGACCAGACCTATGCCCGTATGGAGTCTGAGATCGACAAGCTCACTAACGAGATTGCTCGGGCTGAGCGTGCTCAGCGCCTCGATGCTGACCTGGCACGGGCGACGCATGCGCCGTTGACGTCGATGCCTGGCCAAACCGGCGAGACCGAACCAGCCAAGACTGGCCGCGCCACAGCCTCGTACAGCCGCGCGTTTTGGGATGCGATGCGCCTGAACGCCTCACCCCTCGAGGTTCGCAACGCCCTGAGCGAGGGCGTGGATACTGAGGGTGGCTATCTGGTGCCGGACGAGTTTGAACGCACCCTCGTCCAATCCCTGGCTGACCAGAACGTCATGCGAGGCTTGGCGAAGGTGATTCAAACCACGAGCGGGGATCGGAAGATCCCGGTCGTCTCCACCCACGGCACCGCAGGCTGGCTCGACGAAGGCAAGCCCTACACCGAATCCGACGAAGTCTTCAGCCAAGTCACGTTGAGCGCGTTTAAGCTGGGTACATTCCTCAAGATTTCTGAGGAACTGTTGAATGATGCGGCGTTTGATGTCGAGTCCTATTTGGCCTCGGAGTTTGCTCGCCGGATCGGAGCGGCCGAAGAAGAAGCCTTCCTCGTCGGCACTGGCACCGGCCAGCCCACCGGCATCTTCACTGCTGGCGGCGGACAGACGGGCGTAACGGCTGCGAAAGCAACCGACATCACGGCTGATGAACTGATCGACCTGCACTATTCTTTGCGTGCTCCGTATCGCAAGAACGCGGTGTGGCTGATGAATGACGCGACCGTGAAGACGGTGCGTAAGCTCAAGGACACCCAAGGCCAGTACTTGTGGCAACCCGCCCTCACGGCCGGAGCGCCGGACATGATCCTCGGTAAACCGGTTCATACGTCGGCGTTTGTGCCCGAGATCAAGGCGGGTGCTCGCACGGTCGCGTTCGGTGATCTGGGGTATTACTGGATCGCCGACCGGCAAGGCCGCTCCTTCAAACGCCTCAACGAACTGTTTGCTACCAGCGGTCAGGTTGGTTTCCTCGCCTCCCAACGCCTCGACGGCAAACTGATTCTGCCCGAAGCAGTGAAGGTTCTGACCCAGAAAGCTGGAGCCTAACTAGGAAGGAGGTGGCAGCCCAGATGGCCACACCAACATTGAAAGCCGAGTTGGTGGGTTTGGTGAAGGCGAATCTGATCCTCACCCACGACGAAGACGACGACCTGATTGGTTCGTTGGTGGGGGCTGCCACCTCCTACGCCACCGCCTACCAACACCTACCCGACGGCCACTACAACAGCGAACCCATGAGCGGCACCACCCGGCAAGCCATCGTCCTACTCGCCACCCACTTCTACGAATCCCGTGACGGGTCAACGGCAGGGTTCTGGGCCGACAAGCCCGAGGCTGCGAAAGCCGTGTGGAACGCCGTCAACACCCTGCTCAGGCTCGACCGCCAATGGAAGATTTGAGGAGGGGATCATGTCTGGGATTGGTTCCATGCGCGAAACCATCGACCTGATCGCGCCGGTGACAGTACGCGATAAAGCTGGGTTCACCACCACACGTGACCAGGTCGTGGCAACAGTTAGGGCATATAGGGAAACCCGGCACGCCACGAGCGCGTGGGTGAACCGCGCAGCGTATACGAACGCCACCGTCCTGTTCCGCATCCGCACCATGCCCGGCCTCGACGTGAGCGAGGTGATGGAGATTGCCACTCACGATGGTCGGTTCGTGATTGACACGGTCGAAGTAATCGGCCGCTATGTCGAAATCCTCGCCCACCAATCTGTCCCTGAAGGGAGCTAAATCATGGCACGAGTACAGATAAAACTACCGACCGCGTTCATAGATTCCCTCGAGGCCGCCAGCGCCATGCTCGATACAGCCGCCGAGGAAGTGCTGCAGGCAGGTGCCGCTGTGGTGGAGCCGCGCCTACGCGCCAACCTCACCGCAGCCATTGGGCACGGTGCCACCCCGTCGCGCTCGACCGGGCAACTCCTAGGCGCGTTAGGTACAACGAGCGTGAAAGTGAACTCACGCGGCGACCACAACGTGAAGATCGGGTTTGCTGAGAACCGGCGCGACGGCAGATCACACGCGTTGGTTGCCAACGTGCTTGAACACGGCCGATCCAACCAGGCAGCCTGTCCGTTCCTCGCCCCCACCCGCTCCCAAACCAGACGACCTGCGATTGAGGAAATGAAACAGGTACTGGCTGCGCGGATGAATCAGGTGGCACCATGACCCCTTTACTGGAACGCATCACCACTGTCGCGGATGAGCTGGGTATTCCGTTCGCGGTCGGCCTCTATACAGCTACACCGCTGCCGGACACCTATCTCGTCGCCACACCACTGACGGATTCTTTTGATGTGTTCGCCGACAACCAGCCCGCCGTCGAAGTCGAAGAGGTACGGCTTGGTCTGTTCACGAAAAGTAACTATTTGGAGGTTCGTGACCGGCTCACCGCTGCGCTACTGGATGCCGGGCTGACGGTCACGGCTCGCAGGTATGTCGGTTTCGAACCTGACACTGGTTTTCATCATTACGGTGTGGATGTTGCCTCGGCGAAGGTGTGGGAGGTGAGCAGCGGGTAGGCGGCATCCCATCCACCTAGCCGGTTAGCAGTTTTTCCGGCATCAACAATGAGTCCGTGAAACTTCGCCAACTCCGCGACAGTGAAGTGGGCTTTGTCTACCAGCGGGTCAAGAGCCTTCTTGGCTGCTACGTACGTTCCGTAGTTGCCGTAACCGGCGGCGGCCAACAGTCTGCGTGCGTACAGGTCATAGATGAACACCGGACGCTCATAGATATAGAGCAACAGGTCATCAGCGGTTTCGTCGCCCACCCCACGGATCGACAGTAACTCCGTGCGTAGCTGAGGCGTTGTAAGCGACCGCGCGGCCTGATCACGTTCCAGCCACCATGCGGTGAGGGATTTAAGGTAGCGGGTTTTCGTGTTGAAATATCCACTCGGACGGATCAGATCCCGCACCACGTCATCCTCAGCGGCCAGTAGCCGTTCGGGGTTAAGTAACCCGGCATCACTCAAGTTCGTGATGGCTGTTTCCACATTCGACCAAGCTGTGTTCTGGGTCAACACCGCACCGAGCGCGATCTCGAAACGGGAGCGTCCTGGCCACCACACTCCAGCAGGAACTTGAGCCTCTAACAGCTCGAACAAAGCCCGCACACTCCCACGCTCCCTTCTCGACAAGAACTGACCTTTTCTAAATTTTCTCATTACTGAAAGGAAAACCACCATGGCAACTATCGGCCTCGACAAGCTCTATTATGCGACTATCACCGAAGACGACTCTGGTGAGGAGACTTATGGCACGCCGAAACAGTTAGCGAAAGCCATCTCAGCTGAACTTTCCGTCGAACTAGCTGAAGCAATCCTGTATGCCGACGATGGCGCATCAGAGATCGTGAAGGAGTTCAAATCCGGCACCCTCACCCTCGGGGTCGATGACCTCGGTGCGGACGCGGCCGCCGCTTTGACTGGCGCGAGCGTGGATGCGAACGGGGTGTTGATCTCTACCTCGGAGGATAACACCACACCAGTAGCGATTGGTTTCCGTGCAGCCCGCTCGAACGGGAAATACCAGTATTTCTGGCTGTACCGGGTCAAGTTCGCCCTCCCCACCACGACGCTGGCGACGAAGGCCGACAGTATTACGTTTTCGACACCGACGATTGAGGGCACGATCCTGCGTCGTAACAAACCCGACGCTAAGGGTCGGCATCCGTGGAAGGCTGAAATCACCGAAGGCACACCCGGTATCAAGGAAGAGACCATCACTAACTGGTATAAGCAGGTTTACGAACCTGCCACGACCGCAAGGTCAGGAGGTGCAGCATGACCACTAACACCAACAAAATGAAGAAGACCGATTCACCAGCGACAGTTCTCATCGCAGGCCAGGCCTATGAGCTGATCTTGACTACTCGGGCTACCCGTGAAATTGCCGCCAGATATGGCGGACTGGAAAACCTTGGCGAAGCCCTAGAAACCAGTGAGGATTTCGCCCACACCCTCGGCGAAGTCATCTGGCTCATCACGCTATTGGCGAATCAGTCGGTGGCGATCCACAACCTGCAACACCCAGACGACCCTAAGGGCGAGCTGACAGTGGAGGCGGTCGAACTGCTCACCGTCCCGGCGGATCTGGCCGAATATCGAGACGCGATCGCTGCAGCCTTGCAGCACGGCACGAGGCGTGCGATCGAGACCGTGCCGGTCCCAAAAGACCCGGCAAAGGACGCATAACCACCAGCACCGAAGCCACCTTCACCAGGCTGACCTACATCGGCCTGGCACACCTGCACCTCACCCAGACCGAGGTGGAGTTGATGGTGTTCGGGCGGCTTTTGGATTTGGTGGATTGCTGGCTGATTGAGACCGGCAGGGCTGAACCCGTCCGTCACTGGTTTATCGACGACGTCATCCCAGCTGGGATTTAGCAAGCTGGGCGATGAGGCTCCAGGGAATGTGTTTGCGGACGAAACCGCTGCGACTGCGGCGTGGAACGTCGAGACCGTCGCGGGCAACCTTGCGCACGAGATCCGGGTCTGCGCCCAGGGCTTCTGCGATCCAGACGAGGCCTTCAGGATGCTGGAGACGGTTGTAGGTCATTTTCGCTGATCGATTTGGCTCCCGGCGCGTGAATGAGCCAGAACCCCGGGTGGCCTGCGAAGCAAACCAGCTGGACATGTGCTCGCGCTGCGATGTCCACCACCGGCCATTCTTCTGCGGATCTGCTTCTTCCATCGCATCAGATATCGGCAAATAATCCGGCAACCTCGCCAGCAGCCGCGCGAATTCTTTCACGTCGAAATCCATCTCATTCATCGGCCACTCCTCATCCGGGGCTGGTTCGCTCAATCAATTTTCCCATGAGGAGGTGACCTGATCCATGTCCGATAGCTCGTTTGGTTTGAAGATTGGGTTGGAGGGTGAGCGGGAGTTTAAGCGCGCGATTACCGAGATCAACCGCGAAATGCGGGTGCTTGGCTCGGAGATGAAGCTGGCCGCGTCGGCGTTTGCGAAGAACGAGACTTCGGTTGGGTCGTTGACGGCGAAGAACCAGGTGCTCGCGAAAGAGATCGAGGCACAGCGCTCGAAAGTGGAGACGCTGCGGGCGGCGTTGGATAATGCGGCTTCGTCGTTTGGGGAGAATGATTCTCGGACGAAGAATTGGCAAATCCAGCTTAATAATGCTCAGGCCACGTTGAATGGGTTGGAGCGTGAGCTTGAGGACAATAATGATGCGTTGAAGAAGTTTGGCTCTCACACTGATGATGCGGGTGATGACGCGAAAGACGCTGCCAGCCAGACTGGCAAGCTCGAAGACGCAGTCGATGATCTTGGCGGTGAACTCGACGACACGACGGGTAAGACTCGTGTTTTCGGGGATGTGCTGAAAGCCAATCTGGCTTCTGAGGCGATTATCGCCGGGGTGAAGGGCATCGTGAACGCGGTGGCTGGGGTGGCTAAAGGGTTTGCTGGCGCGATGCGTGACGGGGTGGAGTACAACGCCCGGATGGAGCAATACACCACCTCGTTTACTACGATGTTGGGCGATCAAGCAGCCGCCCAGCGCCTGGTCAATGATTTGAAGGCTGAGGCTGCTCGCACCCCGTTCGGTATGGAGGACTTGGCCAAGAACACCCAAACGTTGATGGCCTTCGGTATGTCCGCCGAGGAAGCACAACTACGCCTTGGCCAGCTTGGTGACATCTCTCAAGGTGACGCTCAAAAGCTTGAATCACTCACGTTGGCGTTCGCGCAAATGTCGTCGACGGGCAAGCTCACCGGGCAAGACTTGAACCAGATGATCAACGCCGGATTCAACCCGCTCGAAGAAATCTCCCGTAAAACAGGTAAGTCAATCGGCGAGTTGAAAGAAGAGATGGCCAAGGGTGCGATTTCTGCGGAGATGGTTGCTGACGCGTTCGCTTCTGCTACTGCTGAGGGTGGCAGGTTTTATGGGGCGATGGATGCCCAATCCCAAACTTTTTCCGGCCAGCTCGCGACTTTAGAGGACGGGGTTGCGAACCTGAAAGGCGTGCTCGCTGGTGGCTTGTCACAGGCGTTGGCGGGTACGGTGTTGCCGATGGTCAACGGTTGGGTCGATGAACTCACGGCCGCGTTCGAGGAAGGCGGCGCGCCTGCTCTGATCGAGACGTTCGGCACCATTTTGCAAGAAGCCTTGGCGTTTATCGCCGAACAACTCCCTGCCGTGATCGAGACCGGCATGAGCATTGTGACTGCTCTGATTGAGGGCATCATCGAAGTTTTGCCGTCTTTGGCGGAGACTGCCGTGCAGTTGGTGACTGCCTTGTTGGAGGCGATCATTGAAGCGCTGCCGTTGTTGCTGGATGCGGCATTGCAGGTCATCACCACCCTGGCCACAGGTATCGGTGAGGCTTTGCCGGAGTTGATTCCGGCGGCTGTGGAGATGCTGACCGCGCTCGTTCAAGGGTTGGTTGATAATCTGCCGATGCTGTTAGAGGCGGCGTTGCAGCTCATCATGGGTTTGGCGCAGGGGCTACTGGAAGCCTTGCCGGTGCTGATTGAGGCGCTGCCTGCGATTATTACCGGGATTGTGGAGTTCCTGATTGGGGCGATCCCGCAACTGATTGAAACTGGCATCACCTTGTTGACCTCACTAGTGGAAGCGTTGCCGGAAATTATTACCGCGATTGTGACCGTGTTACCGCAGATCATTACCGGGATCATCACCACACTCTTAGCGGCCTTGCCGCAGTTGGTGCAGGCAGGCGTGCAGTTGTTGACGGCACTGATCAGTGCGATGCCGACGATTATTTCGACGATTGTTGCCGCCTTGCCGCAGATTATTTCGGCGATTGTGTCGGCGATTGGGGCGGCGTTGCCGCAGTTGGTGCAGGCAGGCGTCCAGTTGTTCACGGCGTTGATCCAGAACCTACCCCAGATTATTTCGACGATTGTGGCTGCGGTTCCGCAAATCATCACAGGGATTGTGAACGCGGTCGGTCAAGGCGTTGGGCAGATGGCTTCTGCCGGGGCTGACCTGGTACGAGGCTTGTGGAACGGCATCCAGTCCTTGGCTGGCTGGCTATGGGACCAAGTCTCCGGCTGGTGCAGTGATATTTGGGATGGGATTACCGGATTTTTCGGCATCAACTCACCATCGAAAGAAATGGCCTGGATCGGTGACATGCTCACACGCGGCCTCGCAGGCGGTATCACCACCACAGGCAAGCGTGCCATCACGGCTGCCCAGGGTGTAGCTAGCGACACCCTGGATGCGATGACCACCCTCACTGACGGGATCAACGTGCCCATCGCCACGGATATTGAGCCGGTACGTGTCCCTGAAATCGATCTTGACCCCACGCCACTACTGGTGAACCAGGCTGCATCCAATACGGCCACTAACGGTGGTGGTGTGGATGTGGCGGGGATTATCGACCACACTGCCCGGCGTTTGCTGGAGACCCTGGATATCAAGGTCGTACTCAACGACGGCACCCTGGTGGGCAAACTCGCGCCGGGGCTGAACCGGCAACTCGCGCGCCTGAGTAGTCATCAGGGTGTGTTGGTGGGAGGAGGAGTCTAATGCGGAGCTTCGTTCTTGATCACCGTGTCAGCTCGGATTCGCTCGAGCTACGGTTCACCGGCCCAGTAGAAATCCCGGTCGCCGAGCGGGTGGTGGAAGATATCGACGTACAAGGCCGGGAAGGGACACTGACCCGGCTGGGCGGCTGGCACGACACCATAATCACCCTGCCACTGGCTGTGAACCTCACCGGCGGCGTGGATGCCTATCAACGGGCAGTTCTAGCCCTGACTACTGCGTCAACGATTGGTTTGTCGGGTGAGCCGGGCATCTTCCGCCACATTAAACACGCCACCATCTCGCCGTTGCGCCGCGAACTTGCTTCCTGGGGCATGTTTGAGGCTGAACTGACTTGCGCACCGTTCGCCTACCTCAACAGCGGGCTGGTCAAGCACACGCTGAGTGCCTCGGGCACGATCACCAACCCCGGCCTACTCGACTCTGCGCCGGTCATCACCGTGCATGGCACCGGCACGCTGACGCTCACGATCAACGACACTCCATACCGGGTGTCGGCTCCTGCTGGGCAGGTCACGTTGGATTGCGCGCGGTTGGTGGCGCACGTAGCCGGCCGGGTGCAAACCGATGCACTGAGTAGCGACTTCCCACACCTTGCCCCTGGGGTGAACAGGTTCACCCTCGGTGCCGGGATAAGCCGTATCGAGGTGACGGGGAATTGGCGAAACCCCTAACCACCAACCCTCACTGAAGTTCAGCCTGCAACCACTGTTCTGGTTGCGGGCATTTCTATTATGTGAAAGGAACCGCCCGTAATGTTGACTGTTCACGATCGCACGGCCACCGACTTTGCTGCGACTGGTTTGGGTGTCCTCGACCCGCACGTGGTAGAGGCGCAGATGGTCGAAGAACTCGGCGGACAGTACTCACTGAGCCTGGTGTATCCAGCCGACGGCCCGTTAGCTGAGCACCTGACGCTTGAGGCGATTATTGCCGCCCCGGTGCCGGGCATGAGTGAGCGGCAGGGGTTTCGTATCCACGAAGTCACCACCACCCTCGACGGACTATTAGAAATCACGGCGTTCCACGTGTTCTACGACCTCGCCGCGAACTTCATCGCCGACACCTACATCGTCAACAAAACCGCGAAGGCAGCCCTCGAGCAGATGCTTGGTGCCGCTGCCACGCCGCATTCGTTCACGGCAACCAGTTCCGATACCGCGACTCGGGCGAGTGCGCGGATCGTGCGCATGCCACTCGCGGCAGCGCTGATGGACACTGGTGAGGATAATTCGTTTGCTTCCCGGTGGGGTGGTGAGATCACGCGGGATAACTGGCACATCCACCACGCCACCCGCCGTGGCGCTGACCGTGGTGTGGTGATCCGGGATCGCAAGAACCTCACTGGCTATGAGTCCGTGATTGACCTCACCAGTGTGGTGACGCGGATTGTGCCGGTCGGCTACGACGGCATCACCCTTCCAGAACTCTACGTCGACTCACCCAAACTGAACTCGTTTATAACGCCGCATATTCGGGTGATGCGCTACCCACACATCAAAGCAATTAAGGACGCGGAGCGGCCGCGTGAGGACGAAGTACCCCTGACGCAGGCACATGCCTTGTTGCGTAAGGCTGCGCAAGTCGAGTTTGCCAAGAACCATGTGGATGAGCCTGCCGCATCCTACAAGGTCTCCTTCATCGAACTAGCTAGTACACGGGAGTATGCGGATTTCGCCCAGCTAGAGACCGTCCTGCTGGGAGACACGGTAACCGTCCGCCACACCGATCTTGGTGTGGCACTCAAAGCCCGGGTAGTGGCCTACGAATACGACCCACTCCAGCAGTCATACCTTACTGTGGAGTTAGGGTCGGTCGCCGCGAGGTTCACCTCCATCACTAAGACTATTGATTCAGCGGTGATGGCAGCTGAGACAGCCCGTGATCTGGCGGGCATCGCTTTAGCGTCGGCGGATGGGAAGACCACCAACCACTACGGACCGACCCAACCGAATAGTGCGCGGCTTGGTGATACGTGGTTTAAAACCAATGGCGAAACCACCGAGATCTGGGTCTACCAAATCACTGACACCGGTCAGCCTGGCTGGGTCGCGCTCGCTACGGATTTGAACCATGCCCAGGTCACGGCTGAGCTGGCCGCCGCAAAGCTAGCGGTGGAGGAAGCACAGGGTAAGGCGAATGCTGCGAAAGCGGCGGCTGATGCGGTCAGTGCGCGTATGAGCACAGCGGAGGTGGAGCTTACGCATACCGCCCAGGCGGTCAGCGCCCTTGGCACCCGCCTAGAGTCCACCACCCAGATCGCACAAAACACTGTCTCTGAGCTTAACGGTTTGGGTGCCCGGCTGGATGGGGTGGATCAGAAAGCCAGCACGGCAGCAGTGGAAGCGCAAACCGCCCACAACACCGCCGTGGAGGCTACAGCGCTAGCTAGTCAGGCTACTAGGGACGCGGTGCGGGCGGCAGGAATCGCCGACGGGAAAGCGGATGTACTCATCCAAACCAGCGAACCTGCTGTGGAGCTGCGGAAGGCTTCGACGTTATGGATTGACACTACCGCTGGTGCGAACACGCCGAAACGGTGGAACGGCACCACCTGGATCGCGCTCACGGATAAGGCAGCACTGGATGCGGCAGCGCGGGCTACTACCGCTGCAACGGCAGCAACCAACGCCCAGCAACGCGCCGACGCGGCCTATAGTTTGGCGGAGTCGAAGCCCTCAGAGGCCGAGGTGAAACAGGTCACCGATCAGGCGTTGGCGCGGGTCCGCGCAGAGATTACGAGGGAGATTACGAATTCGGCGAATGGGAAGAACACCATCACCTTGTCAACCGGCAGCCCCACGGGTAGTGGTGTGCGTGCGGGTGATGTGTGGTGGCGGCACGCGGGCGGGGTGATTGTCGGACAGTGGACGTGGGACGGGGGCCGCTGGTTAGCCACGAAACTACGGCATGAGGTGATCGCTTCGGTTGATGTCAACACACTACTGGTGTCGGGCTCGGCGCGGATGAACCAAGCCGTAGTCGCAAAGATTATTGGTGATGCCGCATATTTCGGCACTCTTGCCGCTAACCGGATCGTGGTGGGTGATGGTACGAACTTGTGGCCAGACCAACAATTGACGTGTGCCTACACGGGTTGGGACAACAAGCCAGGCGGCAGACTAAGCCGGGTCGCAACCGGTGAGTATTACGGGCAGTATTATCCGCATACCGATATTGCGGTGAAACCTGGTGAACAGTATCGGGTGACTTTCGAGTTCTCCCGCACCGACCCGACCCAGAGTATTGGTATCGTGCATCGCCGCCACATGACGGGTACGGCTTCGTGGCCGAACAGTGGTTTTGTCGCCCAAGCTAAACCCGGCGATACTGCCGTTACCAGTCACACCATCACTGTGGGTGAGGGGGTGGATACGCTTCGGTTCGGGCTGGTCACCGATGCTTGCAGCACACCTGGTGTGCAGGTGGAGATATGGAACATTCAGGTGCGTCGCCTCACCCCGGCAGTATTGATTGAGGACGGGGCGATCACCACCAACAAGATCGCAGCGAACACGATTACTACTAAGCATGTGCAGGCCAGGGCGGTCACCTCCGACAAGTTAACGATTGCTAACGGGTTCATCACAACTGCGATGATCGCGAACGCCGCGATTACGGACGCGAAAATCGCGAACCTGTCGGCTGCGAAGATTACGACCGGCACCCTGGCTGCTGCCCGGATCGCGGCCGGGTCGATCACCTCCGATAAGCTCACGATCGCTAACGGGTTTATCACAACTGCGATGATCGGTAACGCTGCTGTCACGAACGCGAAGATCGCGAACCTGGACGCTGCCAAAATCACCACGGGTACATTGAGTGCTGCCCGGATTGGGGCACGCTCGATCACAGCCGACAAGCTGGCTGCGAACGCGATCCAGGTGGGGCTGGCTGGGTGGAATCAGTCGATCAGGATAAGTCCGTATCAGATCGCGTGGTATAACGGGGCGAGGTTGGAAGGCACGATCACCAGTTGGGGTATGCGGTTTTGGTACGGTACCCGGTTTCTTGGCTCGATGGGTCACTCCCATAAGGAGAACGATGCGGCGGTGCGGGGTATCGCTAACCAGCTTGAATACACCGGTGATTACATCAGTTGGTCGTATAAGCAAACATCGACCGCTGACACGTTCACTACGATGCTCACGCTTGATCCGAAAGGGAAGTTTTACGGCCAGGCCGGTATCCACCTCGGTGATGACCTGCGCACCAACGGCTACAAGTTCTACACCACCGGCTCGCGCTACGTGACCTTGCAAGACGCGACACTGACCGGGAAAGGCACCTACGCCGGATGGGTATCAGCTAATGGTTTAGCGAAGGTTGTGTTCCATACCTACGACCTGATGGTCGTCACCAACGGGACGTATTACAACATGACCCGCCTGTTCGACCGGGTTCAAGACTTGATGAGCCGGGTCAACACCCTCATCCAGCTGTTCAACCGGGGCTGGATCACCTCCATTTCTGGGTCTGGGTCGAATATCAGATGGCAGTACTACTCCAATACTGGACTGGGAACCATGTCCACCAACCTTAGTTAAGGAGAGCTTTATGCGTATTATGCTCGCTAACCAGTACTTGCAGCCGGTCGCTGACCTGCTCACCGGCATGCCCCTACGCGCTGCCCAGTCACGGGCACGCTCGAAACTACTCACCCTCATCAAAGGTGCTCTGGCTAGGTTTGGGGAGGACGAATACGAACTCGTATCCGAATACGCCGCCCGCGACGACAACGGCAACCCGGTCGTGGATTCTGATGGGACGTTCCAGCTCGCTAACCCTAGCCAGGCGGCAGAGTTCATGACAGCCCGCACCAGGCTGCTTGAATCCCTTGCCGAGGTGTCCGGCCCGACCTATGACGGGCACCTGGCCGACCTGCAAACGCTCCTGGACGGCTACGACGGTGAACTGTCCGGGCAAACCGCTGAAGCCTATGACGTGCTCTACGACGCTATCACCACCGCCAACCAGAAAGAACAGCCATGACCACCCCTGATACGCACCCCAACATCACACCAGCCGAACCAGTCGAGTCCGGCGAGCCAGCCGAGCTAGTCGGGACGGTGGTGGAGCACCCGATCATCCCGATTATCTCCGATACCACCCCAACACCGGCCGCACCCACCATCCCCGAACCCAAACTGGCACAACCAGCAGTACAAACCTTGGATCTAGCAGTCCCGATCCTGGACGTGCTCACCAACCCCAACCTCTAACCCTACCGAGTCTTTCCCGAAGGCCCGTACCACTCATCTGGTGCGGGCCTTCACCATGCCCACACGTTCTTACTTTGGAAGGAGACACGATTTTATGTCGTTGAAAACTATGTGGATCACTATCCAAACCACTGTCACCGGGATCGGAGCCTGGCTCGGAGCATTCCTCGGAGGTTTCGATGGCCTGCTCTACGCCCTGCTCGCCTTCGTCATTATCGACTACATCACCGGCGTGCTCGCCGCTATCGCTGAACGCCGGGTCTCGTCAGCGGTCGGGTTCAAAGGCATTAGCCGCAAAATCCTGATCTTTGCTCTCATCGGCCTAGCCCACCTGCTTGATGTTCACATCACCGGACAGCCCGGGGTGCTACGCACCGCCACCGTGTTCTTCTACCTGTCCAACGAAGGCATCTCCCTGTTGGAGAACGCCGCCCGGCTGGGCCTACCCATTCCCGCACAGATCCGCCATGCCCTGGACGTGATCGCCAACCACGACGACAAACGACCACCACTCACAACCACTACGACTACGAAGGAGAACGAACAATGAAAAACTGGACTACTCTCGAAGCCGATGAAAACCGGATTCTTACCAAGCACTACACGAAAGGCCGGACTGGGCGGAAAATCGATAAGGTGATTATTCACCACAACGCAGGCAACCTCACGATCCCCGGGATTTATCAGGTATGGCAAACCCGGCCTGCCTCCGCCCACTACCAAGTCGACTCCAACGGCCGTATCGGCCAGTTGGTGTGGGATTCCAACACGGCGTGGCATGCAGGCAACTGGGATGCCAACACCACGTCCATCGGCATCGAACACGCCGACATTTCCAGCAATCCATGGCGTATCAGTGATGCCTGCTTGGAGGAAGGCGCACACCTGACCGCAGCCGTCTGCAAATACTACGGCCTCGGACGCCCCCAATGGGGAAAGAACGTGTTCGGCCACAAAGACTTCTCTCCAACCGAGTGCCCAGCCTCCCTCGCTGGTTCTCAACACGGGGCTTATATGGCGCGTGCCCAATACTGGTACGACCACATGACCGGCACAGCACCCAAGCCGCCGGTCGCATCAAAACCCGCACCAGCACCTGCAGTGAATATTGATGCGTTGGCTGACGCAGTTATTCGCGGGGAGTATGGCAATGGTGAGGAACGTAAACGCCGCCTCGGCTCCACCTACGCCGCTGTACAGGCACGAGTGAACCAGAAACTCGGCGCATCAAAACCCGCGCCAGCACCTGCAGTGAATATTGATGCGCTGGCTGACGCGGTTATTCGCGGGGAGTATGGCAATGGTGAGGAACGTAAACGCCGCCTCGGCTCCACCTACGCCGCTGTACAGGCACGAGTGAATCAGAAACTCGGCTACTAACCCCAACCAGCGATCCGCTGGCTACATGGTCCCGCTGCTGCCTCTACTGGAGGTGGTGGCGGGGCCGTTTTTGCGTGTTGGGGGTTAACTTTTGAGCGGTTTCTGGCCTTCTTTCAGGAGGTTAGAAATAGTGACGGTTTTAAACGAGCAGGTACGCGTGCAGGTTGTCCGGCTACGTGAAGCTGGAATGTCGTTTGCCCAGATAGCTAAAGCACTGGGGTTGAACGTGAACACGGTCAAAAGCTGGTGTCGCAGGCAAGGCATCACCCCACAACACCACAGCAAAACAGATGTGGAGGTGGTCGCCTTGATTGGCTGTGCGCAGTGCGGAAGTGAGCTTTCAGGTAGGCAGCGACGGTTTTGCTGTGAGGCGTGTCGGCGGGCGTGGTGGAAAAACCATCCCGACCAGATCCAACGCAAAGCGTTCTACCAGTTCACCTGCACCCACTGTGGAAAACCATTCATAGCCTACGGAAACGCGAACCGACACTACTGCAGTCATGCCTGCTATATCCGCCACCGCTTCAACACCCGAGGTGGCAGACCATGACCAGCGAGATCTTCGATGCCGAAGTTGACCTCACCCGCCAGGTCGCCTTCATCGATCAGCTTGCTGAGGCCGGTGCGCTCACCGAACAGGAAGCGAACGCTGTTCTTGCCCGAATCGCAGACGAGTCGGGAGCTGTGGTGGGGGCGCTGATTGTGCGGGTTCGACTGGATAAAACGCGGGTTTAGAGCGTACATGGATACAACCCGAAAACCCCTAGCCAACAAAGGAAAGCGGGCGGCGAAAGGAGAGTGATGCACGTGGGTGAGATGAGGGTGATCCCAGCAAAACCAGCCCGGCCACAGCGGCTGAGGGTCGCTGCCTATGCGCGGGTGTCCACCGAACACGAACGGCAACTATCGTCGATCGCCGCCCAAGTCTCGTACTACTCCCGCCTCATCCAATCCACCCCTGGTTGGGACTATGTGGGTGTGTTCATCGACGAAGGCATCACCGGCACCTCCACCAAACACCGCGACGGATTCAATAACCTCATGGACACCGCCAGGGCAGGTGGCATCGACGTGATTTTGACGAAGTCGATCTCCCGGCTCGCCCGCAACACCGTCGACCTGCTCGACACTGTGCGTGAACTGAAAGCCCTCGGGGTGGCGGTACGGTTCGAGCGTGAACAGATCGACACCGCCACCGCTGACGGTGAACTCCTGCTCACCCTGTTGGCATCGTTTGCGCAGGAAGAATCCCGATCCATGTCAAAGAACGTCAAATGGGGGATCAGGAAGAAATACGCCGACGGAGCCATGCATTCCCGCCAACCCTACGGCTACCAATACGTCGACAGCGACCTAGAAATCATCGAGGCCGAAGCCAAGATCATCAGACGGATATTCACGGAGTTCCTTGCAGGCATCTCACCCGAAGCCACCGCCGCCCAGCTGAATGCTGAAGGGATCACGCCTAGGCGGGGAGCCAAGTTTCGTGGGAAGACGATCCGTAAATGGCTCGAAAACGAAATCTATACCGGACGGGTCATTCTGCAAAAGTACTATCGGCCAAAAGTGGCAGAATCGAACTGTCATACCAACACCGGCGAGCTGCCACGCTACCTCGTCGAGGAATCCCACCCGGCGATCATCGACCAGGCCACATTCGACGCGGTTCAAGCCGAGCTTGCCCGGCGCAGACGATTGGGGCGCGGAGCCACACCCTCAGGTGGAACTACCGGGCTCACATCCCGGATCGAATGCTCTGCTTGTGGCCGGTTCTATCACCGCCGCACCAAGAAACGCCGCGCGTCAACATACAAGTTTTGGTGGTGCGAAACCGCCACCAAAGGCAAAGGCAACCCCTGCCGGGCACCCCAAATCCGAGAAACCCACCTCACCCGAATCTGCACCCGCGTGCTCGGCCTGAACGACTGGGACGACGAGCACGCGCTCACGCACCTGACAAAGATCGTCGTTAACCCCGACCGCACACTCACCATCCACACCACCAACCACGAAACACCAGTGACGGTGAGCCTGGACGAGGGGAGCACACTATGACCACGACGCAGATCAGGCGCAAGCGAGTCACCGCGATCCCCGCCACGAAAACACCCGGACACAACGCTCCAGCAGGTGTTCAACGTCGGCGTAGAGTTGCGGCCTACGCCAGGGTCTCCACCGAAGCCGAGGAACAAGCCTCCTCCTACGAGGCGCAAATCGACTACTACACCCGCCACATTCAATCGCGCAGCGAGTGGGAATTCGCAGGCATGTACGCTGACGAAGGCATCACCGGCACCACCACCAAACACCGCGAAGGCTTTAAAAGCATGATCGCCGACGCGCTCGCTGGAAAAATCGACCTCATCCTCACGAAAAGCGTGTCCCGGTTCGCCCGCAACACCGTCGACACCCTCACCCACGTCCGCCAACTCAAAGACAAAGGAGTGGAGGTCTACTTCGAAAAAGAAAACATCTGGACCTTGGACTCTAAAGGCGAACTACTCATCACCATCATGAGCAGCCTCGCGCAAGAAGAATCCCGCTCCATCTCTGAGAACGTCACCTGGGGACACCGGAAACGCTTCGCCGACGGAAAAATCATGGTGCCCTACTCAGCCCTGCTCGGCTACAAGAAAGGCGTAGACGGAAACCTTGTCATCGACGAAACCCAAGCACCGATCGTGCGGCGCATCTACGCCCGCTTCCTTCAAGGTGCAACCCCGCAAACCATCGCCAAAGAACTCACAGCCGATGGCATTGCCACCCCGCGCGGCAAGACAGTGTGGCCGCCGTCCACTGTGCGTTCGATCCTGGCCAACGAGAAATACAAAGGCGACGCGCTCCTACAGAAGAGCTTCACTACCGACTTCTTGACCAAAACCATGAAAGTCAACGAAGGTGAAGTACCTCAGTACTACGTCACCGGCAACCACGAACCCATCATCGAACCCGAGATCTGGGATGCCGTGCAAGCAGAACTCGCACGCCGCCAAGGCCGTGGCACCTCCAACACCCATCCCTTTGCCAACAAGATCAAATGCTCCGACTGCGGTGGTAGTTTTGGACGGAAAGTCTGGCACTCGACCAGCAAATACCGCCGCGTCATCTGGCGCTGCAACAACAAATACAACAAGACCTACCGTTGCGCCACACCACACGTCACCGAAGACCAAATCAAAGACGCGTTCATCGAAGCCCTGACCGAGCGCGTTACCAGAAACGACGTGCTCGATGACACCATGCGAATCCTCAACGAAACCATCTACAACACCCGCGAACTCGAAACCCGCCAGACCAAGCTAGGGGAGCGGATCGAAGAAACCATCACGCTGATGAACCAACTCATCACCACCGCAGCCGCCACAGCTCATGACCCTGACGACTACGATCACCGCTACCACGAGCTAGAAAACCGACACCACCAACTCGAAGCCGAGCATCAACAAATTATCTGCCAGATCGACGACCTGCGACACCGCCGAGCCCAAGCCATCAAAGTCCGCGACTACCTCGCCACCCAGCCACCCCTCGCATACAGCGACCAAGCATGGAACACCCTCGTCGACTACGCCACCATCACCGCTAACGGAGCTATCGAAATCCACTTCAAAGCCTGACCACCGGCAAGAGCATCTGGGACTCACCCGACTGATGTATTTGATGTATAACGACGTCAATAGCGGCTTCTATGTGTTCTAAGGAAACGAGCACCACTTGAGTACCTAGTAAAATCAGCGCGCTACCTGGCCAATTGTTCAACTGCACCCTTCTTTTCAGCCTTTGCACCTAGCTAGTCGGAAAGATCTGGGAGTCGTCGTCGAAAAATGTTCTCTAGCGCAATTTTTGATCAGCGTGGCTATGTAGGAGAGGGAGTTTGGTGTTCGTTTGAAGACGCTTCTTTTGGCTCATTTCATGGTAGTATGTTATGCAAGTAACCTGGTTAGGCAAAGGAGTGTGGATGGGTGAGTCGCAGTTACGTAAAGGTGCCATTGAGTTGATTGTTCTTGGCCTGCTTGCGTCTCATCGGTCGTATGGGGGTCAGCTTGTGGAGCGTTTTCGTGATGAGGCGGGGTTGGAGGTTTCTGCGGGGACGTTGTATCCGTTGCTTGCTCGCCTGCGTAAATCTGGGTTGGTGGCTACGGTTTGGGAGGAATCTCCGGTGGGGCCGCCGAGGAAGGTTTATGAGTTGGCTGAATCTGGGCAGGTTCGCTTGGTGCAGCTGCTCTCGGAGTGGGAGGCACTTAATGCGGCAGTTGAACAGGCAACGAAGAAGGAGACGCGGTGATGAAGTGGTTTGGGGCTGATGATGAAGGCCGGTTACGGGTTTTAGGGATGCCTGTCTCGGGGCTTTGGTTGGGGCGGACCGATGCCGCGTTGGATGGCTTTGAGCCGGAGAATCCGCGCTTGCTGATTCCTAGAAAATATGGGCTGGGTTGGGATATTAATCTGGGTGCTGTCGGTGTGAAGTTGGGGTTGATTCGCCCCGATGATTCTCTCCCAGATTTGGCGCAGTACGTCCCGGCATCGTTGAAGCGAGGCGTACGGCTGGTCACTATTGCTGGTGGGGTTAGTGTCGTGGCATGTGCGTTGGCTTTGAGTCGCAAAAGCCAGGTTCCTGTGCGGTGGTCAACAACGGAGGCATCTCAAAAGTTTGCTTCAGGCAAGCTGCTTGCCCTGCCCCCGGTGGTATTGACGGGTGTCGCAACGCTGGCACCACGGGTTTTGCCGCGTGATGAGCCAGAATCTGGTGAAGCGGCTCGTTTAGCCAGTCAAGCTGATTTGCTGGGTGTAGAAGCTATGTCTTTAGCCTGGCTGATAGCGATGTGCCGCGCCACTGATAAGTCCCCAATTAGCCGCTGGCTCACGGGAGCCTGCGTAATCCTGTGGCCCTTGGTTTCTGGTGGCACCGGACTTGCTTATGTGAAAACCGCGTTAGGGCAGTTAGAAGCCAAGCTGCATGAGTCAAAGGAGAACAGGTAAATGGGGATTAATGGGGTAGATAAATTGCTGGAGTTACCCACGCCAGCATTCATCGGAGTTTGCGTACTTATTGGTGTGCATTTGGTGGCGATGGTATGGGCTTTGCTTCGTTTATCGCGCGATAAACGAAGCCAAATAGCTGGACTAAATCGCCTGGCCTGGCTTTGCGTGATTGTTTTTGGCCAAGCGATTGGTCCAATCACCTTTTTGGTGATGAATGCTCGCGAGCGTAAGCAGCTTAAGTTGCAGCGCGAGTACGAACAAGAATCCAGTCTTGAGCATCGTGAAGTTGATGTGACTTCCGTGGTGTCCAATCTCTATAAAGAGCAAAAGGAGTAGTTGAGTATGGATTTAGCGGTTGCCACCAGGGATTTGTCGAAATCTTTTGGTAAACATCGAGTGTTAAACAGCATCAATCTGCAGGTTCCGAAAGGGTCTTGCTATGGGTTTGTGGGGGCAAACGGGGCTGGTAAGACCACCACGTTGCGGATTCTTGCAGGCCTGGCTGCTGCCAGTAGCGGTAGTGCCACCGTGCTGGGCGCAGAACGCGGCAAACTTCCAGTCAAACCCGTCCCCGGTGTTTCCTACCTGCCCGACGTTCCCCAAATCAGCCCGTGGCTTGGCGCTAAGGATGCACTCATCACCCTGGCCAGGCTCAGCGGAATCACTCCAGACCTGGCGGCGGAACGAAGTGGTGAGTTGCTGAATCTGGTTAACCTTGATCGGGCGCCAGGGCGAGTTGGTTCTTTTTCCAGAGGTATGAAACAACGGTTAGGGATAGCAGCTGCACTAATCAGCGCACCGAAACTACTGTTAATAGACGAGCCAACTAGCGCGCTCGACCCGATAGGCAGAGCAGACGTCCTGGCGTTACTGCGTGAGCTGGCCGGGGACGTGACGATAATATTTTCTTCTCACATTCTCACCGACGTTGCCAATGTCTCCACCCACGTGGGCATCTTGCATCACGGCAACCTGCTCGCGCAAGGACCGTTAGAGGAGCTTCTCGCTCAACAAACTAAGCACGTCACGCTTAATGTCACCGTGCGCTCAGACCTTGCTACGGCAGTGACGGACGCTATTTACACCCTCGACACTCAGGCACAGATTCGCCCAACCTTTACCGGCCTGGATGAACTGTTCACCAAACTAACCAAGGAAGGCGGCAAATAATCGTGAATACATCGAGTTTCTACTTGATTTGGCGCTATCAGGCTATATGGCTGCTGCGTTCTTATGGTACGTGGATTATCGCCGGGGTGTTCGCCGTCCTTGCTCTCACCCAGGGATTGTTTACCCAATACACGCCGCACATCATCAAATTCCTGGCCGGGCCAGAAGTAACAGCGCTACTAGATTCAATACCCGAACCTTCCTGGCAGCAAGCCTACGCCGGATGGATAAAGCACCTCACCCAAATCCTTACCATCGTCCTGGTCGCAATGAACGCCTTTAGCTGCAGTGCGCTTACCGGCAACGGCGATATTCCCTTCATCTTCCCTGGCAGCGTGCGCCGCTCGCATTACCTCATCAGCTCAGCCTTTACCAGCTGGTTATTCACCTTGTTCCTTGCCGTTTTCAGCGCTGCTTTGACTTGGGTAGGAACCGTGCCGCTATTCTCAGACGCAAGCTTTGCCCCGATCATGCTGGCGAGTTTGGTTTGGGCAGTGCAAATCATCTTGATTCACGGCATCCAAATTGTCGCGGCAACCCTCAAACAAGGCGTTGGCGCTCCACTGGGAGCCGGGTTCGCAGCCTACCTGCTGATAATGGTCTCGGCAATATTCACCCAGCAGGGCAACGAAACCCCACTGGGTCTCACCAGCCTCATCAACAACCTCGCCCAAAACACGCTTCAAATACCTTGGGTCTGTCCCTTGACGAGCAGCACTGTGCTAATCATTGCGTTACTTGCCGCCTCCACCCAAATCTTCAACAGGGTAGAACTTAACTAGCCTAAAAATGCGGGGCACAGACTCGGTGAAACAGGTTACATATATTGAACGCGTAATCGCAGTGGTGCCTCACCTGCTGATATGAGTGCTATAGATTGTTGGTATGAATAATGGAGTTGTGTGGGTGCTTGTGTGAAAGAAAACGGTACGCGGCTAGTAAATCATCAACTTGCACCCACCATTTGGCCTTTGCACCCAAACCCCACGGTCTGCACCCAAAAGTGCATCTTTGCACCCAAAATCCGGCTTGTATCAAAATGAACGTCTAAGTAACCATTAGGGCGCTCATCTTGATACAAGGTGAGCGCCCTTGTGTGTGCACGAAGGGGGTTAAGGCGCAGAAGGGGATGCGGATCTTTTGTTGGACACTTTCTAGTTTTAGGCTACCGCGAGCATTCTGGCGTCTGCGATACTCATCCCGTTGAGACTGACTTTGATGCGCCGCGTGTTGTAGAACTCGATGTACTCAGCAATGGCAGCTTCAAGCTCCCGGGTGGTGTTGAATGTTCTGCCGTAGAACATCTCGTTTTTCATACGCCCGAAAAACCCCTCACACGCCGCGTTATCCGGACTGCAGCCTTTCTTCGACATCGACCGCACCACACCGTACTTCGACGTCAGACTATGCCAGCTGCGCCCGCGGTAATGCGCCCCGCGATCAGAATGGATGACCAAGGATCCATCAGCTTCCGGGCGTTCGGCTTCAATCGCTGCGATGAGAGTGTCTGCGGCTTATTCCATGGTGGGGTGACAACGTGTTTTCGCCGCGACGACTGTGCCGTCAACACAATCGATCATCACCGAAAGGTAGACCCGGGCCTGGTTCGACGGAAAGACACTGATATCCGTCAACCACAGTGTGTTTGGTCTGGTGGCATGGAATCTGCGGCGTAGAAGGTTGTCCGGTGCTGGTGAGATGTCGCCCTGGTAGCTGGAGTATGTCCACCGGCGCTGCGGGTAGCGAGGCGTGATCGATTCTTCGCCCGTGAGCCGGCGGACGATGTTCTCGCTGATGGTAATGCCCCGATGACGCAGCTCCCACCACATTCGCCGGTACCCGTAGGTGTTGTGCGCCGCCGTGTCGATGGGGT
>NZ_JAYWLR010000019.1:0-36661 GCF_040946405.1 Corynebacterium sp. LK2510
GTTAAAAGCGTTTTTTAGCCGTACATTCCACGGCTCTCGGCAACTCGGCTCATCAGACCGTTGAGGGAGTCACGGGTATAGCCGAGACGCAGTGCTTCGTCGATAAGCGGGGCGACGAAGTGCGCCGCGAAGTGGTGCCGGCGCTCCATGAGGATGGCCTCGCGCGCCCCGTCGGTCACGAAGGTGCCGATTCCTCGCCGGGTCTCGAGAAAGTTGGCGTCGACAAGCATGGCGATGCCCTTGCGCGCAGTGGCCGGGTTGATCTCATGGAAGGTGGCGAGCTCGTTCGTCGACGGAGCCCGGTCGCCCGGGTTGAGGCTGCCGTCGAGGATGAGGTCCTCGACAAAAGTGGCGACTTGGCTAAAGAGGGGTTCAACTTCGGTGTTCATCACAACTCGCGGGGTTAGCGCACTACGCAGTCGGAGCACGTTGGTCAGTTATGTAACCAACCGTATAAGCGGTTCTCACATTCGGCAACGAAAGCCGGCTTGCACCACATTTTGTGACCATTCCGTAACGATTCGCCTGTATATGGCGATGCCCGTGACTATTTGACATTTGTGGGGCAGACTAGGAGGTGCCCAAAACGAAAGTTATTAGCAATAGTAGATACGGATTCTAGGAGCCATGATTGAACGCACACTCGTATTTGTCGACACCTCATACCTGCTCGCGAGCTTTTACAACTCGTGGGAAGTCGGCGCACGTTCCCAGTTAGAAATTGACCTCCCCGAAGTCGTAGCAACACTTCGGACGATGATCTCCCAGCAACTTCAACAGCCTGTCCATCGCCAATACTGGTACGACGGGATCCCGGAGTCCGGCCCGCACCGCTACCAGCGCGCGCTTCGCACTTGCGACGGCGTGCAGCTACGCACCGGCCAGCTCATCGAGTGGGGCGATCGCCGGACCCAAAAGGGAGTGGACACCCGCCTGGTCGCGGACATCGTTGTCAACGCGACCCGCGGCAACTTCAGTGACTTCGTAATCGTCACCGGCGACGCCGACATGATCCCGGGAGTTGAGGAGGCCGCCAACCACGGCGTACGCGTCCACCTCTACGGCTTCGGCTGGGATTCCATGTCCTCCGCATTGCGCCACGCGTGCGACACCACCACGGTCCTCGACCCCCGCGAAGATTTCTCGGACGCAATGCAGCTGCAGGTTCTCGAGGGCCCGCTGCCGCCGAGCATTCGGGAGCGCCCGCTTGATGACGCCGAACCGCTCGACGCCGACGAAGGCCCCGCACCGGTTCCCTACGGAAACCCGCTGCGCCCCGAGGAAGGCGAGCAATCAGTTCAGCGTCGTTCCGACGACGATGCGTGCCCTGATGACGCCGCGCAGGTGAGCGAGGGTGCCGGGGAGGCGTCGGAAAGCGAACGGTGCCCCGCCGCGACCCCGCCTCGCCCGACTCCGGGCTCCCGAAGCGACCACCGCGCCTCCGACCCCGGGGATGATTACGTCCTCGACGTCGATGAACCATCCGAGGTAGAGGCCGAGGTCAACCAGCAAAACCAGTCGCCTGCGCCGAAGGCTTCGTCCGCACCGGGAGCGCCGAAACCGACGCCGAAGCCCTCCATGATGGCGCCGCGCCGCAAGCTGCGCTCGCGCTACGTCCCTTTGCCCGAGGAAATGTGGACCTCAGCAGGGTTCCAGACGCCTTACGACGTCGGGCAGCAGTACGCGACCTGGTGGTACGACAACGCCGCCTCTTCCGAGCAGCGCGATAACGCGCACATGCTCTCAGGTGGCGGGCTCCCCCCGGAGATCGACCGCCCGCTGCTTCAGTTCGCCTGCGAAACCCTCCACGAGTACACGCTCACCGAAGGCCAGCGGGTGTCGCTTCGCGACGGGTTCCACTCCGGCATCCGGGGTGTTTTGATTAACATCCGCGACACCTCCGAGTAAGGGCCGCAGGAACGGCACGGGCTAAGCGCGAGCCGCTTACCTCACGCGAAAGGCGGGCCGGGGACGATAAATCCCCGGCCCGCCTTTCGTCATCGCGGCAGCGCGACTTACTTCTCGGTTTCCTCGTTCTTTTCGTCCTCGATGTAGGCCTCTGCCTCGGCAAGTGTGTCAGCCTGGGGATTCGCCTGGACCGCAGTCTCCTCGGCTGTTGTCTCCGTGCCGGCCTCCAGCTCACCTGCGCCCATCGAGGCGCGGATCTCGGCGAGGCGGTTCGACGCTGCGACGTCGCCGCCGGCGGACTCGATCTCAACCATGCGGTCGGTCACGGAGTTCTGTGCCAGCTCCTGAGCGCCGAGCGCGCTGGCGTAGCGGCGCTCAATCTTCTCGCGCACGCCGTCGAGCGTGGGCACGTTGTCGTTGCCGCCAAACTGGTTGATGGTGTCCATCGTCTGAGCGGTGCGCTCCTGCATCGTGGCCTGGTCGATCTGGCGCTCGAGCTGTGAGACGTCGTTAAGCTGCTGCTGAAGGTTCGCCTCCGACAACTTCTGTTGCTTCTGAGCCTCGGCGGCAGCCTGCTCCGCGGTGGCGAGCGAGGTTGTGGTGGCCTCAATCTCCTGCTCGACGGAGACCAGCTGGCTGGCAATGACCTCGGCGGTGCTGTTGAACTGCTGGGCCTTCTCCGCCTCACCGTTCGCCTGAGCTTGATCGGCGGCCTGCAGCGCAGTTCGCGCCTTCGTCTGCAGGTCATCCTGGGATTTGAGGAGGCGCTCCAGCTTCATCTGCAACTGGTTGCGGTTGCCGATAATGCTCGCGGCATGGTTGGAGATCTCCTGGTGGCGGCGCTTCGCCTCCGCGACCGCCTGCTGCACCTGGACCTTGGGGTCCGCGTGCTCCTCAATTTTCGAGTCAAACGACTGCATGAGGTACTTCCAGCCCTTGCTGAAGGGATTGGCCATGGCTATTTCCTTTCCGTTGGAGCACCCCGCCGCTCGGGCAGGCACCCTGTGCGATTCTGACTGCCGAGTTTACGTAAAAAAGCGCCCACCATCAGGTGGGCGCTGTGCGGAATCCGCGCGGTCTCAGCCGGGATTAGTCTTGCTGATCCTGCTGGTTCTGCTGGTTCTGCTCTGCGATCTGGCGGCGCACGTCGTCCATGTCGAGTGCCTTGACCTGGTTAACAAGGTCGTCGAAGGCGGCCGGCGGCAGCGCGCCCGCGTTGCGGAAGACCATGATGCCGTCGCGGAAAGCCATCAGCGTCGGAATCGCCTGGATCTCAAGCGCGGCCGCGAGCTGCTGGTTAGCCTCGGTGTCGAGCTTGGCAAAGGTCACGTCCTGGTGCTCCTCGGACGCCTTCTCGTAGGTCGGGGCGAACGCCTTGCAGGGGCCGCACCAGTCGGCCCACGCGTCGACGAAGACGATGCCGTCCGCGGTGACGGTCTGCTCGAAGGTGTCTTCGGTTACATCGATGGTGCTCATCGGTGGTTGCTCCTTCAGTCGTTTATTAGTGTGTCCGTGGGTTTCAACAGTACCAATAGCCTGTTCATTCCCCGCCCTCCTAGACCACCCACGTGCAGCGCTTTCGTACAGCGCTTTCGTACACCATCGCGAGCGCGCAGCGGAGGAGTACCATCGGCCGCGCAACGAACCCGAGCCGGTCCCCGGCGGAAATGAGGTAATCATGGCAACCCAACAGTTCACTGTCGAGGGCATGACCTGCGGACACTGCGCAATGAGCGTGAAGGAGGAGATCTCCGAGATCGCCGGTGTCACCGACGTCACCGTCGACCACACCACCGGCGCCGTAGAGGTAACCGGTGAGGGCTTCACCACCGAGCAGGTGGCGGCCGCCGTCACCGAAGCCGGCTACACACTGGCCTAGCCCCGAATACCCCCGACGGGTATATGGTGGAGCTATGACAGCTCCTGAGATACCCGCACTCCAGCACCTCGAGCTGGGGGTCACAGGCATGACGTGTACCTCCTGTTCGTCGCGAGTTGAGCGCAAGCTCAACAAACTCGACGGCGTCGACGCGTCGGTCAACTTCTCCACTGAGACCGCCGCGATCGACTTCGACCCGGCGCGCACGACCCCCGACGCCCTCGTCGACGCGATCCGCGGTGCCGGCTACGACGCTTTCGAGCTCGCACCGGCGCACGCCCCGCGCGACGACTCCCCCGCAAGCGGGGACGAGCTTATCGACGACGCCCGCGATCGCGAGGCCGCCCACCTCAAGCGCACCGCGCTGTGGTCCGCACTGGTGACAGTGCCCGTCGTGATCATCTCGATGGTCCCGGCGCTGCAGTTCACCAACTGGCAGTGGGCAGTACTCGCGGCGACCACGCTGGTGTTCTTCTCTGCCGGCTCCGTGTTCCACCGCGCCGCCCTGGCCAACCTGCGCCACGGTGCGACCACGATGGACACCCTTGTCTCCCTCGGCACCACCGCCGCCTACGCCTGGTCGATCTGGGCGCTGTTCTTCGGCAACGCCGGGCACGCCGGTATGCAGATGGAGATGAGCATTTTCCCGGCGGATACCGGGATGGACGAGATCTACCTTGAAACGGTCTGCGTGGTCATCACCTTCCTGCTGCTGGGCAGGTGGTTCGAGGTCCGCGCCAAGGGGCAGAGCTCCCAGGCGCTGCGCGACCTGCTCAACATGGGCGCCAAGGACGCCGCGGTACTTCGCGACGGCCGCGAGGTCCGCGTCCCCGTCTCCGAGCTCGCCGTGGGCGACACCTTCATCGTCCGCCCGGGCGAGAAGATCCCCACCGACGGCCGCGTGATCGAGGGCGCCTCAGCTGTTGACGAATCCATGCTCACCGGCGAGTCCGTCCCCGTCGACGTCGAACCCGGTGCCACGGTCACGGGCGCGACCTTGAACACCTCGGGCCGGCTCATCGTCGAGGCGACCCGCGTCGGTTCGGAGACGACCCTGGCGCAGATGGGAAGGCTCGTCCGCGACGCGCAGGCCGGCAAGGCCCCGGTGGAGCGGCTCGTCGACCGCATCTCCCGGGTGTTCGTGCCGACGGTGATCGTGATCTCCCTCATCTCGCTCGTGGCGCACCTCGCGCTCGACTACGGCGCCGCCGCCTCGTTCACGGCCGCGGTCGCAGTTCTCATCATCGCCTGCCCCTGCGCCCTGGGCCTGGCCACGCCCACCGCGATCCTCGTCGGCACCGGCCGCGGCGCCCAGCTGGGCCTGCTGATTAAGGGCCCGGAAATCCTGGAGAACACCCGCCGCGCGGACACCATCGTCTTGGACAAGACTGGCACCGTCACCACCGGTGAGATGAGTGTCACCGATACCTTCCCCGCCAAGGGCTACGCCGCCGACGAGGTTCTCGCCCTTGCTGCGGCCGTGGAGGCCGGCGCAGAGCACCCGATCGCCCAGGCTATCGTGCGCGCGTACCCGGGCGAGCCCGCCCACGTGACGGGCTTCTCCACCGAGCCCGGCGCCGGTGCCTCGGCAGTCGTGGACGGCCGCGAGGTTCGTGTCGGCCGCCCGGTTGCAGACCTCGGCAGGCTGGCCGAGGCCTTCGCCGCCACCGAGCGCGACGGTGGTACCGCCGTCGCCGTCGAGGTCGACGGTGCACCTGTCGGCGTGGTGGCCATTCACGACACGGTCAAGCCCGACTCGCTCGAGGCCATTTCGGCGCTGCGCGATCTCGGTCTAACCCCCCACCTGCTCACCGGCGACAACGAGGGCGCGGCCCGCGCGGTGGCCGAGCAGGTCGGCATCGATGCGGCCAACGTCACCGCCGGGGTGCGGCCCGCCGACAAGGTCGACGTAGTGGAACGGCTGCAGGGCCAAGGGAAGCACGTCGCCATGGTCGGCGACGGTGTCAACGACGCCGCAGCACTTGCCCAGGCCGATCTGGGCATGGCCATGGGCGCGGGCACGGATGTTGCGATCGAGGCGTCCGACATCACCCTGATGGGTAACTCGCTCGGCTCGGCCGTGGACGGCATCCGTCTCTCCCGGCGAGTCCTCGCCACTATCAAGGGCAACCTGTTCTGGGCGTTTGCCTACAACGTGATCCTCATCCCCGTCGCCGCCATCGGTTTCCTCAATCCCATGCTGGCAGGCATCGCGATGGCGTTCTCTTCGGTGTTCGTGGTGTCCAACTCTCTGCGCCTGCGCGGGTTCCGCCCGCAGTTCTCCTCGGCTGGCGGCAAGTAGCACGAACCCGCGTCGCGGTCGCGCCGGCGCGGGCGGGGGTAGCATTTCTCTCTATGCACACGCCCGCAGCTGAGCTCAGCAGGACTGAGCGCCTCGATCGCCTGCCTGTCACCCGCAAGCACCGCAAACTCCTCGTCGGGTCCGGCATCGGCTGGGCTCTCGACGCCATGGACATCGGCCTGGTGTCGTTCATCATCGCCGCTCTCGCGGTGCACTGGAACCTCGATGCGACAACGTCGTCGTGGATCGCATCCGCCGGATTCGTCGGCATGGCAGTCGGTGCCTCGCTCGGCGGTTTGCTCGCTGACAAGATCGGTCGCCGCCAAGTGTTCGCGGCAACGTTGCTGATTTACGGCCTGGCCACAGGCGCGTCCGCGCTCGTCGGCTCCGTCGCGGTGCTGCTGGTCTTCCGCTTCATTACGGGCCTCGGCCTCGGCGGCGAGCTTCCCGTGGCCTCCACACTGGTCAGCGAGTTTTCCCCGCGCCGCGTGCGCGGGCGCATGGTGGTCATCCTTGAGGCGTTCTGGGCGGTGGGCTGGATCCTTGCCGCCGTCATCGGCACCTTCGTTGTCTCCCAGGGGGAGAACGGCTGGCGCTGGGGTTTGGTACTCGGTGCCGTCCCTGCCCTCTACGCCATCTATGTCCGCATGGGGCTGCCCGAGTCGGTGCGCTTCCTTGAGTCGAAGGGCCGACACGACGAGGCCGAGGACATCGTGCGCTCCTTCGAGGAGTCCGCGGACACCTCGCTTGTCGACGCCACCTCCGCCCCCGTCCAGCACGACACCCCCGGCGGTCTGTGGGGCGCCGCGCTGTGGCGGCGCACCGCCGCGTTCTGGGTCGTGTGGTTCTGCGTTTCCCTGGCCTACTACGGCGCGTTCATCTGGATTCCGTCGCTGCTCATCGGCCAAGGCTTTACCCTGGTGAAGTCGTTTACCTTCACTCTGATCATCACCATGGCCCAGCTGCCGGGCTACGCCGCAGCGGCATGGCTCATCGAGGTCTGGGGGCGCCGTCTCACGCTGTCGTCGTTCCTCGCCGGCTCCGCGGTGGCGGCGTTCCTGTTCGGTATGGCAGGCGCGGAGTGGCAGATCATCGCCGCCGGTTGCCTGTTGTCGTTCTTTAATCTCGGCGCGTGGGGCGCGCTCTACGCCATCGGTCCGGAGCTCTACCCGACGTCGATCCGCGCGACCGGCACCGGTGCTGGCGCGACGTTTGGGCGCATCGGCTCCATTATTGCGCCGCTGATCGTTCCCCCGATCCTGGCCTTCGGCGGCACCGTCGCGGTGTTCGCCGTCTTTGCCGCCGCATTTGCGATTGCCTGCGCGGCCGCGTTCACCCTCCCCGAGCAGCGAGGCGTGTCGCTGAACTAGACGCTAGACCTAGCGGAACAGCTCGCGGATGCGGCCGCCGATACCCGTCGCGCGGGTCGTCTTGCTGTCGATGTCCTCGATGTTGCGGGGCAGGTTGAACAGCACGGTCGAATCGCCGGTCTTGGCGACGGTGATACTGTCGTCAAGGCTGGCCATCGTGCGAGCGCACGGTTCCGACGCCTTGATGGATCGCACGTTCATGGCTCCTCCTTACCTTGTGGTGAGTGTCTATCGCTGCTGCGTGTCGGCAATCATAATCCGATAATCACGGCGTGTCACCGTTGGTAAGCCTTTCCTAATAGAGTGACCAGCGTCACAACTAGTGCCGGGATCCTAGCCGTGCGCCATGTTGACAAAGCGCGAGTAGTGCAGCTGGTGGGCGACCGGAACGGTGTCGATCGGGCCACCACGGTGCTTCGCCACGATAATGTCCGCCTCGCCAGCGCGCTCGTCGTCGCGGTCCTGGGAGTCGGGGCGGTAGAGCAGGAACACCATGTCGGCGTCCTGCTCGAGCGATCCGGACTCACGGAGATCGGCCAACTGCGGCTTCTTGTCGGTACGAGCCTCAGGGCCACGGTTGAGCTGCGAGATCGCAATAACCGGCACCTCAAGCTCCTTCGCCAGCAGCTTGAGCTGACGCGAGAACTCGGAGACCTCTTGCTGACGCGACTCGACTTTGCGCCCCGAGCTCATCAGCTGCAGGTAGTCGAGCACCACGAGGTCGAGACCGTGGGTCTGCTTCAGACGCCGAGCCTTCGACCGGATCTCCATCATGGTGAGGTTCGGCGAATCGTCGATGAACAGCGGAGCATCCTGGATCTCGGTCAGTCGGTGCGTCAGCTTCTCCCAGTCACCCTCCTCCATCTGCCCGGAGCGCATCGCGGACAGCTTGATCTCCGTTTCCGCAGACAGCATGCGCATGATGATCTCGGAGGCGCTCATTTCCAGCGAAAAGATCACAGATGTCTTCCCGTGCGTGATCGAGCACGAGCGCATGAAGTCCAGCGCGAGCGTGGACTTACCCACACCTGGTCGCGCCGCGATGATAATCATCTGGCCTGCATGCAGGCCGTTCGTTAGCCTGTCTAGGTCCAAGAACCCGGTAGGAACGCCGCGCTCCAGCCCGCCGCCTTGTTCAATCGCGGCAAGCTCGTCCACGGTCGGGCGCAATAGCTCCGAGAGAGCCCGGTAGTCCTCCCCCGTGTGGCGCTTGGACACTTTAAACACTTCCTGCTGCGCGCGGTCGACGATCTGCTCGACCTCAGAGCCCTCGTCGCCCTCGTAACCAAACTGCACAACACGGGTCCCGGCATTGACCAGCTGGCGCAGAAGCGACTTCTCCTCGACGATGTCCGCGTAGTAGCGGGCGTTCGCCGCGGTGGGCACCTCGGAAATCAGCGTATGCAGGTACGGTGCGCCACCGACGCGGTCGAGCTGATTCAGGCGGTCGAGGCGGCCGGCCACAATGAGTACGTCAATGTCGCTGCCCAGCGCAAACAGGTCGAGCACAGCCTGGTAGATGAGCTGGTGAGCCGGGAAGTAGAAGTCGTCCGGAACGAGGTTTTCTACCACGTCGACGACGGTGTCCGGACTCAGCAGCATCGCTCCGAGAACGCCGCGCTCCGCACGCTCATCGTGCGGGGGCCTGCGGTACTCGCGCAGGTCCCCGCGTCCGCTATCGAAGGAGTCGCGCCGGCTCGATCCGCCGCCGCGCGGCGGGATGTCGTCCGGTTCGGGCGGCGGGGTGTAGTCGTCGTCGAAGCTCGCGCTGGGTTCTGCTGCCATTGAAGTCCTCCCTTGCAACCGGGTTCATCGTACTCGTCGGGCGGTCATTCTCCACCCCGAACGGTCTGCGCGACACCAGTTATCCACAGGGGTTGTGGACAATCTGTGTACAGCTCACAACAAGGCGCAGGTCGCCACCGAAGGCTTGTGGATAAGCGGTGTACAACTGGTGAAGCACCCACCAGTCCCACACTATCCTTGCAGTTCAAGGGCATTTTATTCACCATGCCGCCAGCCAAAGGAAGACACCACCCCCGCCGACCACCGGGTTTGACAATGCCGAAGTGTCCCGGTACCGCCACGCGATGTGTTCACAGGACTAGTCGAGTTGTCCACAGGAGGGCAAGGGGGCGTCGATAAGCGAAAAGCGCAAACGAAAGCGCGGGCCCCACTCCTCACAAGTGGGACCCGCGCTAAAGCTGTTGTCGTTGGACCTTGGGGCGCGTGGCGCCCTGGTCGTCGTCAGGCGAAATTAAGCGCCTACGACCTCGAAGTTCACCTTGCCCTCCACGTCATCGTGGAGGTTAACCTTGACCTGGAAACCGCCGGTCTTGGTGACAAGACCCTTCGGCACGTTGATGCGACGCTTATCCAGGTTCGGGCCGCCGGCAGCCTTGACGGCTGCAGCGATGTCGGCCGGCTTAACGGAGCCGAACAGCTTGCCGCCGTCGGAAGCGCGGACCTTGACCTGAACGCCGGTCAGCTGGTCAAGCTGGTCGCGCAGCTCCTTGGCGTGATCCAGGTCGCGGACCTGGCGCTCAGCCTGTGCACGCTTGATATCTTCGATCTGCTTCTCTGCGCCGCGGGTGGCCGGGATGGCCATGCCGCGCGGGAGCAGGAGGTTACGTCCGTAGCCGTCCTTGACCTCGACAACATCGCCGGGCTCGCCAAGGTTTTCAACGGCAGCGGTGAGGATCAGCTTCATAAATCCTAACCTTCCTAAAGTTGAATAAATCTGGAGTGGTGAAAACGCTTAGAACGGGGGCTCGTCGTCCATGCCGCCGAAACCACCGGCGGGGGGAGCTGAGTTCCACGGATCATTCTGGGGCTGCTGATTGCCGCCCTGGTTGTTCTGCGGAACCACGTGCGGGCGGGTCTGCTGACCGCCGAAGCCACCCTGCTGTCCGCCGAAACCGCTGTCGTTGCGGTTTTGCTGTCCGCCGCCGTAACCACCCTGGCCGCCCTCACGCGGCGTACGGGTTACGGAAGCAGTGGCGTACTTCAGGGACGGGCCGACCTCGTCGACCTCGACCTCGAACACGGTGCGGTTCTCGCCCTCGCGAGTTTGGTAAGAACGCTGGCGGAGACGCCCGTTGACGATTACGCGCATGCCCTTCGACAGGGACTCAGCGACGTTCTCGGCAGCCTGGCGCCACACGTTGCACGTCAGGAACAGGGCCTCTCCGTCCTCCCACTGGTTGGTGTCACGGTTGTACGTGCGCGGGGTGGACGCGATGCGGAAATTCGCCACTGCGGCACCGCTCGGGGTGAAACGCAGCTCCGGGTCAGCAACGAGGTTGCCAACGACGGTGATCGGGGTATCTCCTTGGGCCATGTTCTTTTACCTTCCTCGCAAGACGCTCGATTCGTTGGAAACGAGCCTATCCGCTCTTACTTGTCGGTGCGCAGAACCTTGGTGCGCAAGATGTTGTCGTTCAGGTTCAGAACACGGTCGAGCTCGTTTACGGTCTCAGACTCGCAAACAAGGTTGGCAACGGCGTAGACGCCCTCTTCCTTCTTGTTGATCGGGTAGGCGAGACGACGCTTGCCCCAGACATCAACCTTCTCCACTGTGCCCTTGTCCTTGCGGACGATCTCCAGGAACTTGTCCAGGGACGGGGCAACGGTGCGCTCATCCTGCTGCGGATCGAGGATGATCATTACTTCGTAGTGACGCACGGACCTCATCACCTCCTATGGTCTTAAATATGTATGGTTTCGGCCGTCGCATTGTGCGGCGGCAGGAGGGTTCGTTGCGTCAAGCAACCACGCCAGCCTACCCCAGGTAGGAGGCGGGGCAAAATGCTTAACGACGCCCGCAGAGACGCCGCCTTCGCCTTAACGGTCGACGTCGACCACGGTGCCGTCCGGCTGGATGTCAATCTCGATCTCGCCGGACTCGATCTCGTGGTAGCCGTTGTCGCTCCAATCGATCTTGACTCCGGGTGCGTTGCTCAGCGCATCCGCGAGAACCTGCTCGATCTCCGCCTCGGTAACACCCTCGTCCGCCATCCCACGACGGGCCTCATCGGTGTAGCCGGTCACCGCGCTCGCCAGCTCGCCGCCGGCAACCGGCGCTGCCTGCGCCGCCTGGCCGTCGTCAGTGTTCGCGGTATCGGCGGCCGAAGATGTCTCCTGCCGAGTCGTCTCAACAACCGACGTCGAGGTCTCAGTCGTCGTCGGGTTCTGCTGGTTGGTGTTCGCACACGCAACAAGAAGGGCGGAGGTGGCGGCTGCGGAAAGGACGGTCAGGGTTCGCTTCACGGTTGCCTCGTTTCGTGTTGGGGACATGACCCCACCGACCCTAGGCACGCTTTTCAGATTTAGCCAGGATTCGGCACAGCGATAAAGACCGCGAGAAAGACCGGGATGATCGTAATGAAGATGAACGCCGCGATGCCGAGTGCGACAGCGAGGCCAGTGCGCTCGCCCTTGTTCACCGCGAGGAACGCCGCCCCAATCAGGACAAAACCGACCACGATAGAGGCGATCCCCACGCCCGTTGCTCCCATCACGCGTGCACCTCAGTCCGCGCCCGTGTCCACTCTTCGGGCCGGCTCGCCAACGGGTCCATGCCGTGGTGAGCATCGCGCACCTTGTCGCGGCGGCGTCCGAGCATCTGTTGGACGACGAGCACCATCATCACCACGATGAGCGCGTCGCGACCGAGCACCACCAGGTTGAGAGCCTCACCCGGCAGGCCCTTGTTCTCCGTGCCGAGCATGTACCACATGAGGATTGGCCAGACCATCATGTCCACCGTCATCCACGTCAACAGCAGGCGCCAGTGCGGCAGGGCGAGCACAGCGGGAATAACTAACCACAGCGAGTACTGGGGGCTCCACACCTTGTTGAAGAGTAGGAAGAAGGCGACGATCAGGAACGCAAGCTCCGCCACGCGCGGCATCTGTGGTGCCTTGAGCCCGAGGATGAGCACGAACAGGCAGCCGCCGAGGAACAGCACCAGGGTCACTGTGTTGAGGATCGTCGGCGTACCGGGGCCGTCGAAACCGGACCAGCCCGTCGCGCGCGAGATGACCGCGTAGATGGTCGTCCATTCCCAGGAGCGCTCGGTGTTGAGCCGGTTGAACTCGCCCCACGCCTCCGGGTTGCGGAGGTAGACGGGAAGGTTCACGGCTATCCAGGTCAGCACCGCCGAACCGGTCATCGCCGCGAACGGCGCCCACTCGCGTTTGCGAATGGCCAGCGTCAGGTACGCGCCGAGGACGAACAGCGGCCACAGCTTGAACGCAGTGCCCAGGCCGATCAGCGCACCGGCGAGCCAGAACTTACGGTTGCGCGCCGCGAGCAGGGCCGCGACCAAGAAGAAGATGGATGGAATATCCCAGTTGGTGAACGCGTGCATGATCAGCAGCGGGCTACCGACGACGAGCAAGGTGTCCCAGACACGGTTGCCGGCGAGCTCCGCAACCATGCGCGCGGTAGCGACCCACAGGCACGCCATGACCAGCGCGGTGAGGTAGAAGTACCAGCCAACCTCGGGCAAGACATTATCCGCCAAGAAGTAGGTGTTGCGCGCAACGAATCCCATCGCGCCCTGGAACAAGCCGGCGAGAACCGGGTATTCCATGTAGCGGGTCAGGTCACCCTCGACCCAGGAGAAGTCGTAAACGAACCCGGGCTGATCCAACCCGCGCCCGCCGTAGAGCGGGACGATGTCGTTGTAGCAAAACGAGGTGTACTGGCGGTTGCCATCCCAATTGAGTTGGAGCACGCCAGACTCATCGGCCACGCCCTGCGCACAATTCGACTTGGCCAGGGCACCGAGGAACATAAACGCCCACGCGACGGCGAGGATGGTACGCAGCGGGGTGAAGAAGCGGGCGCGGCCGATGGCCGCAAAACGCCCCATGCGCCCGCCGAGGAATTCAATCCACCCCGCCGCCGCGGGCTCCGTGAGGGCGGGCGACACCCGCTCTGCGGGGTCGGGCCACCTACTCGGGCGCTCGGTCGTAAGTTGTGGGGTCTGCTGAACCGCCATGGCCCCTAGCCGCCGAACAGGTTGCCGAAAGCGTCAATCGCGTCCTGGACCGGCGGTGGCGGTGGCGGCGCCACCGGAAGCGCCGGAGCTGGTGCGGGTGCGACAGGCTCAGGTACCGGGGCGGGTTCCGGTTCCGCCGGTGCTGCCGGAGCGGAGGTATCCGCACCGGTGCCACCGGTCGCGCCGCCGGCACTCGCACCATAGCCATACCCGTAGCCGCTGTAGTACCCGCCACCGAGGCCGGTGCCACCGCTGTACGGATTTACACCCCAGTAGACGGGTGTCGCGTCGGGGAAGCTGCGGAACTCCTGGCCCTCAAGCGTGGTGTCGAGGACGTCCTTCCAGATCTGCGCCGGGGTTCCGGAGCCGAACATGTTGCCGCCCCACTCGTTGAAAATGGCGCTGGTGTTATCGGCGGTACCGACCCACACCGCGACAGCGAGCTGCGGGGTTGCGCCGACCATCCACGCATCCTTGTTGTTACCCGTGTCGCCCAGCTGGGCGGTACCGGTCTTGCCGGCGGACGGGCGTCCGCCCGCGAGCGTGGCGTTGGAGTAGGGCACCACTGTCTGCAGCGCCTGCATCACGTTGTCGGCGACCTGCTCAGATACGCGGCGCTCTTCGTAGCCCGGGTCCACCTCGTAGAGGGTGTTGCCCGCGGCGTCGACGACTCTCTGTACGAAGTGGGTCGGCTTATACACACCACGGTTGGTCAGCGTGCCCATGGCGGTGGCCATGTCGAGCACGCGCGACTGGTACTGGCCCAGAACGATGCCCTCGTAGGGCTGGCCGCCGTTTTCGCGCAGCGTGACCGGGATGCCCGGGATCGACCTGGCCACGCCGAGGGCGTGTGCCATATCAGCCGTGTCCTGGGTGGTGTTGGCCAGCTCGTTCTGGATACGCATGAACGCGGTGTTGGACGACGTGCGGGTTGCCTCGGTCATCGTCAGCATTCCGCCGCCGCTGCCGTCCGAGTTGGTCACCACGATGTTGCCCGGCAGGGTCACCGGGGAGGCGTCGAAGGTTGCCGTCAGCGGGATGCCCTGCTGGAGGGCAGCCGCCAGCGCGAAGATCTTGAAGGTCGAACCGGTCTGGAGACCGGCGTTGGCGTAGTCCCAGCCGCTGGCTTCGTCGCCGCCGTAGTAGGCGCGCACTGCACCCGTGTTCGGGTCGATCGCGACGACCGCCGCACGGGCGTCGTCCTGCAGGCTGGCCAGGCGCTGCGTAGAGATACGCTCGACATCTGCCTGCGTCGTGGCGTCAACCGTGGTGGTGATTTCCAAACCACGGTTGGTCAGGTCGTCTTCGGTGATGCCGATGCGCTGGAGTTCCTCGATGACCTGGTTCTTGATCAGTCCGTTGGGGCCGGTGGCCTCGGTGTAGGCGGAGTAGCCCTCCGGGTCACGCGTCTCGGGGTAGACGAGGTTGTCGCGTTCTTGGGGGGTCAGCTCGCCCATCTCGACAAGACCGTCCATGACGTAGTCCCAGCGCGCACGGGAGCCCTCCGGGTTGTTCCACGGGTCGAGCTGGCTGGGCAGCTGGATGGAGGCGGCGAGAACACCGCCCTCCTCCGGGGTCAGGTCGCGGGCCGGCTTATCAAAGAAGGCTTGCGCTGCGGCCTCAATGCCGTAGGCGTTGCGGCCGAAGTAGACCGTGTTGAGGTAGGCGTTGAGGATCTCCTCTTTGCTCCAAGAGTTGGTCATCTTGATGGAGTAGACCAGCTCCTTGGCCTTGCGCTCGTAGGAGTGCTCGTTGCCCACGAGGGCGTTCTTCACGTACTGCTGGGTGATGGTGGAACCACCGCCGGCCGACGAATTGCCGGTGAGCTGTCCCACGGCAGCACGGGCGAAGCCGGTGAAGGAGAAGCCTGAGTTAGTCCAAAAGTCGCGGTCCTCGGCGGCGAGCACCGCGTTTTGTACCTCTTCGGGGACTTCCTCGAGCGGGATTTGTACGCGATTGCCCTCGGGCGGGACCACTCGGGCGAGCTCGGTTTGTCCGTCGTTGAAGAAAATCTGCGACACCTGCGCGGCCTCGATTTCGCCGGGCTGCGGGATGTCCGCGCGGGCGTACTGCCAGCCGAACCAGGCTAACGGAACCGCGGCGAGCAGGAGCAAGCCGAGCAGAGCCGCAAGCAGCCACTGCATAGCGCGGCTGCGCGGCGCGCGGGCGCGAACGGCGCTCCAGCCCGCGGCCGCGGTGGAGGCGGCGCGCCCGGTTGCACGTCGAGAAGCGTTGCCCTTGGGGCTGCGATCATCCTTGTTTGTCACGAAACGTCCCTGGATTGTCCTAAGAATTACCCACACTCGGTCGATTTCCGCACTCCACCTCGGCATTGTTGCCCGCATTCGGCGCGTGCACCGCACCTTCGGGGCCCAGCCGGGAGAGACGGAAATATTAGGTGTTACCCTACTTCCTCCGCTGCGAAATCACACCACCGGCGACGCCGTGAGCTCTTTGAGGAGATGGTTCCAGCGGCAGTGGGTGCACACCTCCACCTGATGGACGGTGATCGACCCGACTTCGGCCACCAACGCGTCGATTTCCTCTGCGCTGCGGGCCGTGCCGGAGCGGCGGCCTAGATTCTCACCGTAGACCCATGCAACCACACGCATAGTTTTTTCGCAGATCGGACAGGGTCGAGGCGAGTCGACACCATGGTGCTGCGCGGCGGCGCGAAGCAAAAAGTCGGCGTCGCACACGAAATCCTTGTCCACAGCGTCGCGCGCATAGGCCCGCAGCGTCGCGCGCCGCTGCAGCTCGTGGGAGATTTCCCGGGTGTAGGCAAACATCGGCGCCATCCTACCCACGGCACCCCGCCAGGCGGGCCGGACAAATACCGCACAGACAACACAAAAAAGTAGCGATGGTAGCATCGGCAACTAGTTTTGTGAGGCAAAGAAGGAAAGACATGACTGAAGCAGACACGCCCGCACAGCAGGCCGGACACCCCGACCCGCTCGAGATTGCGAAACGGATCCGGCCTGCGATGACCAAGCTCTACGTCACGTACTTCCGCATCGCCGAACAGTCCGCATTGTCGGGACCGCAGCTGTCGATCATGACCCGGCTCCAGGACGATGGTCCGTCGCGGATCAGCCAGCTTGCCGACGCCGAGGGTGTGCGCATGCCGACCGCCTCGAACACGATCAACCAGCTGGAAAAGCGCGAGCTGGTGCGTCGCACCCGCAATGAGACGGATCGCCGCGGAGTCACCGTCGAATTGACGGACGCAGGTCGCGCAGAGCTCGAGCGCGTCGGAGATGAGCGCACCCGCTACCTCGCCGACATGATCGGCACACTGAGCGAGGACCAATTACGCAAGGCCGACGACCTCACGGACGTCATCAATGCCCTCGGTGAGGCCTACGCCAAAGGTCCTAGAAGGGACCTCGGTTAACGGAGAACGCCGGGGAGAGTAGATAATGGGGTTGTCACGCCCCCGACCCTCCTTCTTCACTCAATGCCCTCTGCACTTGTTCGTCATGACGCGGCTCAGTCCGATTCCGGCGCCACCTCCTCCGACTCCGAGGCGCGCCCTCTGCGCGTCGCCGTCGGCTGGAGCCCGTCTGGCTCCGACAGCGTCGCCGTCGCCGCATGGCTCGGCAAATCGGTGCCTGTAACCGTCAGTGTTTTCTCCACCGTCAAGAGGAAGTGGACCAATTCGCTGTCGCCGAAGAAGTACGCGAAGTGGTTGCGCGAGGAAACAAGCAAGGTCACCGCAGCAGCGAAGACGATCCTCGGGGAGGCTCTTCCCGCGGCGCAGATCGCGGACGAGCCGTGCACGATTGTCGACGCCACCGACGGACCCGCTTCCCTCATTAGCTCCGCCCGGAAATCCGAGGCAGACATCATCGTGCTGGGGTCGGGTCCGAAGCGAAAGAAGGCGCGCTTTTCTTCCTCCTGCCCCACCGACGCCCTGTTGGGTACCTCCCCGATTCCGTTGGGTCTGGTTCCCACTGGACTGAAACTGTCCAAAAAGGGTGTCACCCGCGTCACCTTTGCCTTCCTCTATGCCGACCAGGGGACGGACACATCCGGGTTGGCGCACGCGGCGATGCTCGCGCACAGGCTGGACGTGCCGCTGCGCCTTCTCTCTGTCATCCCGGAATTGCCGCAAGACGACGCCTTCGACGTAGACATCAATGCCGTCACCGAAAGCCCCGACTGGCACGAGGCCTCGCTGGCGCTTCTCGACCTCGCCCGCGACGAGGCGTACCGCACGCTCAGCGAGTTGCGCGGCACAGACGCTGCGGACGCGCTCGTGGTCGAACGGGAGCTGGCCCACGGCAATGGTTGGAAAAAGGCCATCAATTCCGTGAAGTGGAAGCGCGGCGATCTCATTTGCCTGGGCTCGCACGTATCCGCCGAACCTAACTGCGTCGACGCCGGTGACCGCGCAGACTCCCTGCTGCGGCACGCTCCAGCCCCAGTTTTGATTTACCCGCGCACCGCAGCACCAGAAGCTTAAGGTGGGGGCCATGAGCGAGCACCCCGAAAATGATTTGCAGTCAGGCGCCGACTATTCCAACCGGGTGCGACCTGAGCCGCGTGACTTCGACGAGCTCGCTGACCTGCCCGACCCGCTGGAGGAGGCGCAGCGCAACCGGCGCTCGACCCGTCAGGCCATCACCTACGCCGCCGCGACCCTGGCACTCACGGCACTCATCGGCCTGCTCACCGCGCTGCCGTTTCGCCTTCAGGGCGGCCCGCTTTGCGACGCCGGGACGGCCACGTGGCTGTGCACCCCGAGCGCCCGGACATGGTGGGCTGTGATCAACTCGTTCCCGCCGGTCGTGGGTGTGCTCGGCTGCGCCGTGCTGATGGTGCGCAAGCTCAACCGCTACGAGCGGTGGATGCCGTGGATGGGCGTGTTCTGGCTGCCGCTGGTCCCGTTCACGATGTGGTGGCTGACCGTCACCATCGGCATCCTCGCCTTCGACAGCGCCTAAACCGACTGCGCCTCACCTGCCGGGGGCTAGGCCGCCGCACACTCTCCGCACAGCTGCGTCGTGTCGCGGCAGCCCTCGCAGCTCAGGTACTGGGTGCGGCACTCGGGCTCATTGGCACAGTTGTAGAACTGGTTCGTGGCGTCACCGCAGTGCGTGCAGTGGCCGAGCTGGACGAAGTTCGGGTCATCGGGTGCGCCGAACTCGGTGTGCATGCGCTTGTCAAAGACGTAGAGCGAGCCCTCCCACAGCCCGTCATTGCCGAACTTCTCGCCGTAGCGGACGATGCCGCCGTCGATTTGGTAGACCTCGTTGAACCCGCGGTTGATCATCAGGCTGGAGAGCACCTCGCAGCGGATGCCGCCCGTGCAGTACGAGATGACCGGGCGGTCCTTCATCCAGTCGTATTTGCCGCTTTCGAGCTCTGCAATGAAGTCGTGGGTGGTGTCCACATCCGGCACGACGGCATTTTTGAAGCGGCCGATTTCCGCCTCCCGGGCGTTGCGGCCGTCGAAAAATACGGCGTCCGGGTTGGCATCGACAAGCTCGTTGACCTGCTCTGGCGAAAGGTGAACCCCTCCCCCGATGACCCCGTCCTCGCCGACGGTGAGCTCGTCCGGGGCGCCGAAGGCGACGATCTCATCGCGGGCTTTAACGCTGAGTTTGGGGAAGCTGTCGCGCCCACCCTCCGACCACTTGAATTCAATGCCGGAGAAGTACTCCTTGGTCTTGCGCGCGTACGTCTTGCACGCGCGGATGTCGCCGCCGACGGTGCCGTTGATACCGTGCGGGGAGACGATAATCCTCCCGTGCAGGTCCAGCCCTTCGCACAGGTCGCGCTGCCAGAGGCGGACGGCGTCCGGGTCGGCGATGGGCTGGAACTTGTAGTACAGGAGGATCTTGCCGGTCATACCAAGAGTCTATGACCGGTACCGGGCGCGAGGCTATTCGTCGATGCGGTTGCCCTCGTCGTCGTAGCGGAAAAAGCCCTCGCCCGACTCGACACCGATCCGGCCGTCCTCGATCATCTGCTTCACAATGACAGCGAAGTCCTTCTTCCACTCCTCCTGACTGTCCTCGGACTCGTTGACGGAAAGCACCGTGCGCAAGCCCACGACATCCATGATCTCGAACGGCCCGGCCGGCGAACCGGTGGAGTTGCGCCAGTCGCGGTCGATGTCCGCGGGCTCGGCAACATCGTTGGCCAGAAGGTACTGGCCCGCCTGGAGGAAGGGCACCAGAAGCGTATTCACGATGTAGCCCGGCTGTTCCTTCTTCAGTTTCACCGGCACCATCTTGATCGCTTCCGCGAACTCGACGAGGACATCGACGAGTGCCGGGTCGGTACCATCGTGCGGCATGATCTCGGCGGTGTTGTTGACCCAGATGTGGTTGGCAAAGTGCAGCGCGAGGAAGCGCGACGGGTCCCCGGTAGCCTCCGCAAACGAGCTGGGAAGCAAAGTAGAGGTATTGGTAGCAAAGACGGCATTGTCCGGCGCGGCCTTGCCGACGCGGGCCCAGGTGTCCTTTTTGATCTCTAGCTTCTCGGGCACGGCCTCGATAACGAGATCAGCATCCTTTACCGCATCCTCTAGGTCTGAGCTCTGGCGCAGGCGTTCCCGGCCTTCCGCGACGGTGTCCGCGGTGACATCGTCAAGCTCCGCCGCCATTTGCTTTCCAAACGTGTCGAAGCGCTTCTTCGCGGCCTCAAGCGCGTCGTCATTGATGTCATAGGAGACGACGTTAAAGCCACGGACTGCCGTGACCAGGGCAATTTGCGCGCCGAGAACTCCGGCGCCGAGGACTGTGACGTTGGTTATGTTCATGGCCGCGAGTGTACGCTCGGCCGGAGCATCTGGCTTGGCTTCAGCGGGGGGCTACAGCGGGAAGGACCTAAACGCGATCGCGTACTCGGTCCCCAGTGCCTCTCCCCCGGCGCGGGCAGCGTCGCCGATGATGTCTTCGGGTTTCGCGTGATCTGGTAGCGCGGCGAGGTAGACCTCGTGTGAAGAGAGGGAGTCGATACCTGCCCGCACGTGCTCGTGAGCGATCTCCACCGCGCACGTGGGCGACGGGTGTCCAGTGATAAGCAACAGTGAGGCCTGGTGTTTCTCACCGGCATCAGGAAAGAGGAACTCGTTGCCGGCGTCGCGCACGGCATCAAGCGCCACGAGTCCGGCGACGCGGTGGTCGGCCTGGTTCAAACCCCAGGGAACCACGGTATCGAAGTTCTGGGTGAGCACTACTGTGGGTTTGACCTTACGAATCTCACGCGCGACCGCTTCGCGCAGCTCAAGCCCGTAGGTCAACATCCCGTCCGGGAAGTCGAGGATGGTGAGGTTAACCGCGCCCACGCACGCACATGCCTCGCGCTGTTCCCGGGTCCGCACGCGGGCGGTCTCCGCTGGGGCCGATCCGGCGATGCCGTGCTCGCCGTGGGTGAGCAGGAGATAGGAGACCTCGACTCCGTCCGCGGCCCATTTCGCCACGGCGGCCGAGGCCCCATATTCCATATCGTCAGGGTGGGCGACCACCGCCAGTACGCGGTCGTCGGCGGTCAGGTCTAGGCGCTCCATCGATGTCATGCGCCCCACCCTACGTGGACTAACGCTTGTGGTAGAGCGCCTTCTTCCAGTACTCCGGGTCGGAGGTCACCATCACGCCGAGGCTGCGGAAGATGCCTTCATCGACGGAGCCCAGGATGGTCGTGGCGTGGGCGTCGCAGCCGCGCAACTTGGGCAGCTGTTCAAGGGCGCGCGCCGCGTCCGGGTTGTCGGCGGCAGAGGCCGACAGGGCGATAAGCACCTCATCGGTGTGCAGGCGCGGGTTGCGTGAGCCGAGGTACGTCGTCTTCAACGACTGGATCGGCTCGATCGACGTCGGCGAGAGCAGGTGCACCGCATCATCCAGCCCGGCGAGCTGCTTGAGCGCGTTGAGCAGCACGGCCGCGGACGGGCCGAGCAGGTCGGAGGTCTTGCCAGTGACGATGTCGCCTCCGGGAAGCTCGAGAGCGACACCCGGCTCGCCGGTCTGCGTGGCGACGGCGCGCGCCGGCGCGACCACGAGCCGGTCCTCGACGGAGCACTCGGCTTTGCGCATAACGCGGTAGATGCGATCGGAGATGGTGGAATCGGTGTCGTCGCGGCGTTCCTCGACAAGCGTCTTGAGGTAGCGGCGGATGATCTCCTGGTTCGCGGCGTGGCGGCAGGCGGCGTCGTCAGAGATGCAGTAGCCCGCCATGTTGACGCCCATGTCGGTCGGCGACTGGTAAGGCTCCTCGCCGGTGACCTCCTTGAGCAGGGCCTTAAGCAGCGGGAAGACCTCAATGTCACGGTTGTAGCTCGAGACCTTCTCGCCGTAGGCCTCGAGGTGGTACTGGTCGATGACGTTGATGTCGTCCAGATCCGCGGTCGCAGCCTCGTAGGCCAGGTTGACCGGGTGGCTCAGCGGCAGGTTCCAGATTGGGAACGTCTCGAACTTCGCGTAACCAGTCGGGATGCCGCGCTTGTGCTCGTGGTAGATCTGGCTCAGGCAGGTGGCCAGCTTGCCGGACCCCGGGCCCGGCGCGGTCATCACGATCAGATCGCGGCTGGTTTCCGCGTATTCGTTGATCCCGAGGCCACTCTCCGAAACGATCGCCGCGGTGTCGTTCGGGTAGCCCGGGATGACGCGGTGGCGAGAGACCTTCAAGCCGAGGCGGGTGAGGCGCTCGATGAACTGCTCCACCTGCGGGGTGCCGTCCTCTACCTGGGTGACCACGACGTTTTCCGCGAGGAACCCGAGGTCGCGGAATGCGTCGATAAGCCGGAGCACGTCGTCTTCGTAGGTGATACCGAGGTCGGCGCGAATTTTTTGGCGGAGGATGTCGCTGGCGTTGACGCACACCATGATCTCGACTTCGTCCTTAATGCGCTCGAGCATGGCGATTTTATTGTCCGGGGTGAACCCGGGCAGGACGCGTGAGGCGTGGTGGTCGTCGAAAAGCTTGCCACCCATTTCCAGGTAGAGCTTTCCCCCGATTGCGCTGCGTCGGGCACTGATGTGCTCCGACTGCAATTCGATGTATTTTTCCCGGTCAAAACCAACAGTGTATGGCAACGGTGCCATCCTTTCGCGTCCGACAACGCCTCAAAAGCTTAGCGTGCCCGGCGCGATTTCTTCGCCTCCGGGCACGCCAGTTCGCGTCGGCTTACAGGCCGTACTTCTCCTTGAATTCGCGACGGCGCGAGTGAAGGATCGGCTCGGTGTAACCGGACGGCGACTCGGTGCCCTTAAAGATCAGGTCCTTCGCCGCCTGGAACCCGATGGACTCATCAAAGTTCGGAGCCATCGGACGGTAGGCGGCGTCGCCCTCGTTTTGCTTATCGACGACCTCCGCCATCCGCTCCAGAGACTCAAGCACCTCGTCCTTCGTGACCACACCATGGGTGATCCAGTTAGCCAGGATCTGGGAGGAGATGCGCAGGGTCGCGCGGTCCTCCATCAGGTCGACGTTGTGGATGTCGGGCACCTTGGAGCAGCCCACGCCCTGTTCGACCCAACGGATCACGTAACCGAGGATGGACTGGCAGTTGTTGTCTACCTCCTCGCGCTTTTCCTCGTCGGACCAGTTCGCGTCCGTGGCGACGGGGACGGTGAGCAGGTCCTTCAGGCTGTCGCGGCGGCCCTGCTGGCGCAGCTCGTCCTGGACGGCCTTGACGTCAACCTGGTGGTAGTGGGTGGCGTGCAGGGTGGCGCCGGTCGGCGAGGGCACCCACGCGGTGTTCGCACCCTCCTTGGGCTGGCCGATCTTCTTGTCCACCATGGCAGCCATGTGCTCAGTTTCGGCCCACATGCCCTTGCCAATCTGGGCGCGGCCCGGCAGTCCGTGCTCGAGGCCAGCGTCGACGTTGTTGTTCTCGTACGCCTGCTTCCACGGTGCGGTCTGCAGGTCCGCCTTGCGAACAAACGGGCCGGCGTACATAGAGGTGTGGATCTCGTCACCGGTGCGGTCGAGGAAGCCGGTGTTGATGAACACGAGGCGGTCGGCGGCGTTGACAATGCAGGCGTCGAGGTTGACGGAGGTGCGGCGCTCCTCGTCCATAACTCCGACCTTGACGGTGTGCTGCGGCAAGCCGAGCAGGTTTTCCACGTAGTCGAAGATGTCGTTGGTGAACGCCACCTCGTCCGGGCCATGCTGCTTCGGCTTGACGATGTACATCGAGCCGGTGCGGGAGTTACGGTGCGGGTTGACCTCGCGCAGGCCCGGGATGGCGGCGGCGACGGTGATGAGGGCGTCGAGAAGCCCCTCGGGCACCTCTTCACCGTCGACGAGGATGGCCGGGGTGGTCATGAGGTGGCCGACGTTGCGGCACAGCATCATCGCGCGGCCGTGCAAGCGGACCTCCTCGCCGCTGGTGGAGGTGTAGGTGATGTCGTCCTTCTGAACGCGCGTGAAGGACTTCTCGCCCTTGGCCACGGTCTCCGCGATGTCGCCCTTGTTCAGGCCGAACCAGGTGGCGTAGGCCGCAGCCTTGTCGGCGCCGTCGACTGCAGAGGAGGAGTCCTCGAAGTCCATGATGGAGCTCACCGCGGACTCGAGCAGGACGTCCTTGACGTGCGCCTTGTCGGTGGAACCCACCGGGTGCTCGGCGTCGATCTGAATGATGAGGTGCAGGCCGTTGTTGCGCAGCACGATGCCCTCGGGGGCATCCTCGCTGCCCTGGTATCCGACGTAGGCCTCGGGGTTGGTGAGTCCAACCTCGTTGCCGCCAACAATGGCAACAAACGTTCCGCCAGTAACGGAGTACTTCTCCACGTCCGCGTGCGATGCCCCGTCGAGGGGGACGGCTTTGTCCAAGAAGTCGCGTGCCCAGGCGATGACCTTGTCGCCACGCACCGGGTTGTAGCCCGTGCCAGGCTCGGCTCCGCCGTCCTCCGGGATGACATCGGTGCCGTAGAGCGCGTCGTAAAGCGATCCGTAGCGCGCGTTCGCTGCGTTGATGGCAAAGCGGGCGTTAGTAATCGGCACGACGAGCTGGGGGCCGGCGACGTCGGCGAACTCAGTGTCCACGTCGGCAGTGCGGATCTGTGCGTCGCGCGGCTGCTCAACGAGGTATCCGATCTCGTGCAGGAACTTCTCGTGCTCGACCGGATCCGGCTGCCCCGGGTTGGCGCGGTAGTAATCGTCCAGCTGCGCCTGAAGCTCATCGCGGCGGGCGAGCAGCTCCTTGTTGCGTGGGGAAAGCTCAGCGAAGTATTCCGCTGCCTTCGCCCAGAACTGCTCGGCGCTCAGACCGGTCTCCTTCTCAATCTCGGGCAGAAGGTCATTGGTAACGAAGTCGTACAGCGGCTGGGCCACCTGCAGGCCGGCCACCTCAACACGCTGGGTTTGGTCGGTGGATCCGGAGGCGGATTCTTTCGGAGAAGAGCTCATGAGTGACTCGATCCTTTCGCTGAAACGTAAAGCAGCAAAGACTTGTGTTAGCTGCTCGGTACTAGCCGAGGTTAGTGACGCCGATCACGCAAGTAAACGGTTTTGGCCGACTCGGGCGCGCCATCACCCCCATAATGACACTTTTTCGTCCCCTCATTGCCCGGTTTTTTACCCCCGCTTCGCGCGGCGTTCGCGGCTGGCTTTGCTAGACACACCCGCCCTTAGCTGCCAATGTGCACGTTTTCCCGTGGGCGGAGGCGGTAGAAAGCTTTGCAAAATTAGCAGAAACGCCTTCTCCCCCCGCACGAAACATCACAATGAACATTCATTGACGGACCCCGATGGCGTATAGATACTCGTGTTATCGCCAACACAACGTGGCGTAGTTCACATAGATTAAGATTGAGTGCGTACGCGCACAGTCCGCACACAGTCCACGGAAAGGGACGAAACTATGACGACCAACACCGGTAAGGCCCGCACCGCAGCTGAGATCCAGAAGGACTGGGACGAGAATCCCCGCTGGGCCGGCGTCACCCGCGACTACACCGCCGAGCAGGTGGAGAAGCTCCAGGGCACCGTCGTCGAGGAGCACACCCTCGCACGCCGCGGCGCAGAGATCCTCTGGGAGGGCGTCAACCAGGGCGACGGCAACTACATCCACGCCCTCGGCGCTCTGACCGGTAACCAGGCCGTGCAGCAGGTCCGTGGTGGTCTGAAGGCCGTTTACCTTTCCGGTTGGCAGGTCGCCGGCGACGCTAACCTCGCCGGACACACCTACCCGGACCAGTCCCTGTACCCGGCCAACTCCGTGCCGAACGTCGTCCGCCGCATCAACAACGCCATGCTGCGCGCAGACGAGATCGCCCGCGTCGAGGGCGACGACTCCGTGGACAACTGGGTTGTCCCGATTGTCGCCGACGGTGAGGCCGGCTTCGGTGGCGCCCTGAACGTCTACGAGCTGCAGAAGGCCATGATTAACGCCGGTGCCGCCGGTACCCACTGGGAGGACCAGCTCGCTTCCGAGAAGAAGTGTGGCCACCTCGGCGGCAAGGTGCTCATCCCGACCCAGCAGCACATCCGCACCCTGACCTCCGCTCGTTTGGCTGCCGACGTTGCCAACACCCCGACGGTGATCATCGCCCGCACCGACGCTGAGGCCGCAACCCTCATCACCTCCGACGTCGACGAGCGCGACCAGCAGTTCCTCACCGGCGAGAAGTCCGCAGAGGGCTACTACTACGTGAAGAACGGCATCGAGCCCTGCATCGCCCGCGCGAAGTCCTACGCTCCCTACGCCGACCTCATCTGGATGGAGACCGGTACCCCGGACCTCGAGCTGGCCAAGAAGTTCGCCGAGGGCGTCAAGTCCGAGTTCCCGGACCAGCTCCTCGCCTACAACTGCTCCCCGTCCTTCAACTGGTCCAAGCACCTCTCCCCGGAGGAGATTGCGAAGTTCCAGAAGGAGCTCGGCGCCATGGGCTTCGCCTTCCAGTTCATCACCCTGGCTGGCTTCCACTCCCTCAACTACGGCATGTTCGACCTGGCTCACGGCTACGCACGCGAGGGCATGTCCGCCTTCGTCGACCTGCAGAACCGCGAGTTCAAGGCCGCCGAGGAGCGTGGCTTCACCGCCGTCAAGCACCAGCGCGAGGTTGGTGCCGGCTACTTCGACAGCATCGCCACCACCGTCGACCCGAACACCTCCACCGCAGCGCTGAAGGGCTCCACCGAAGAGGCCCAGTTCTAAGGGTTCTTATTGAGAACCTGATTGGACCCGGGGCTTCTCACACCCGGCCGTGACCGCGGCCAGGTGACTCCCGGGCCGCAACCACAAGGGGAAACCAGCCCGGCTAGGTTTCCCCTTTTTGCGTACCCCGCACTAGCCACCCAGCCCCCTACCCTGGCCCGACACGCCCTCCTTCCCCGCCCTACCCCACCTGACCGACGCACCCAACCGAGGAGATACAACCAATGCCCTCCTGTATGGCAACAGCGGATATCGCAGACCTCTACGGCGACCAGGATCAGCTGGCCAGCTGCGACCTTCAATTCACCAACTACGGCGGCAAGTCGTCGTTCTGCGGCGAGATTGTCACCATCACCTGCTTCCAAGACAACGGCCTGGTGAAAAAGACCCTCAACTCCCCCGGCAACGGCAAGGTCCTCGTTGTCGACGGCCACGGCAGCGTGCACACCGCGCTTATGGGCGACATGATCGCCCAGGCGGGCGTGGACAACGGGTGGGCCGGTGTAGTCATCAACGGCGCGATCCGCGACTCCGCGGAGGTGGCAAAAATGGACATCGGCTGCAAGGCGCTGGGCACCAACCCGCGCAAGTCCGCCAAGGACGGGGCGGGCCAGGTCAACGCGCGCGTGTCCCTCGGCGGGGTGGATTTCAACCCCGGGTACTTCCTCTACGCCGACGCTGACGGCATCGTGGTTACCCCGGAGCCCATCGACCACGACTAGTCGGTTTAGGCTGGTGGCATGCCCGAAGGCCATGTTCTCCACCGGCTCGCCCGCCACCTAAACGCGCACTACCGCGACGCGCCCCTCGACGTTTCCTCGCCGCAGGGGCGCTTCGACGCCTCGCTTGTCGACGCCACCTTGCTCACCCGCGCCGAAGCCTTCGGCAAGCACCTTTTCATCGCGTTCTCCTCCGGCCACACCATCCACATTCATTTGGGCTTGATCGGTTCGCTTCGCTTTGAGCCGGTTGACGATGTGTGGGGCCAGATCCGCCTGCGCATGAGCAACGGCTACCAGGCCGCGAACCTGCGCGGGCCGCAGACCTGCAGCTACATCTCCCCTGCCGAGCAGGCCGCGCTGATCGAGCGTCTCGGCGAGGATCCGCTGCGCACCGACGCCGATCCGGATCGTCTGTGGCAGCGCGTGCACGCCTCGCGCCGCTCCATCGGCTCGCTGTTGATGGACCAGAAGCTCTTCGCCGGGGTGGGCAATATTTACCGCGCCGAGCCCCTGTTCCGCTTGGGCCTCTCCCCTTATGTGCCGGGCCGTGACCTTACTCGGGAGGAGTTCGACGCCCTGTGGGACGATCTTGTGGAGCTCATGGCGTACGGATTGGAGCACGGCCGCATCGATACCGTGCGCGCCGAGCACCTGCCCGAGGCGATGGGCCGCGATGCCCGCGACGACGACCACGGCGGGGAGGTCTATGTTTACCGCCGCGCGGGCGAGCCCTGCCACGTGTGCGGCGCGGCGATTTCGGTGGCGAAGATGGAGGGGCGCAACCTGTTTTGGTGCCCGTCCTGCCAGGGCTGACCCGCCTTAGCTTCGCTGCGTAGCATGGCGGATATGTACTCCAAGGCCTACACCGCAGACGAGATCCGCGCGGCCGAGCAGCCGCTTCTGCGCGCCCAAGATTCGCCCGATCAGCTCATGAAGGCCGCCGCCCACGAAGTGTTCCGCGCGGCCGAGGCCATGCTCGATGCACCGTCGCGCGTGCTGCTGCTCGTGGGCAAGGGCGGCAACGGAGGAGACGCCCTCTACGCCGGCGCGGAGCTGGCCTTGGCTGGCCACCGCGTCGAGGCCTGGCTCGTCTTTGGCTCGGCCCACTCCCCCGCGCTCGAGGCGTTTACCAACGCCGGCGGCAGTGTCACCCACTCCCCCGAAGCGCCCTACGCATTGCTTATCGACGGCATCCTCGGCCTCGGCGGCGCCGGCAGCCTACCGGAGGAACTCGAGGGAATCTGTGGCACCGCCGAGAAGGTCCTCGCCGTCGACGTACCCAGCGGTGTCAGCGCCGATACCGGAGAGGCGGGCACGGTCCACATCACCGCGGACGCCACCGTCACCTTCGGCGGGTGGCGCCTCGCGCACGCGCTCGCCCCGGAGTGCGGCACCGCCTTGCTCTCTGACATTTCCGCAGGCTACGGCGCATTATCCGAGCAGCTCAGCAAGGTCGACCCGACCTTGATCGCCCGCTCTACGCTGCCGACAGACCAGTGGGCCGAGGGCTCGTGCCCTGCGGGCATTTCTGCGTTGGGCCCGGTGCGTTTCGGCTCGCTCGAGCCCGGCGCGCGCGATGACAAGTACACCGGGGGCGTCGTTGGCATCCGCGCGGGCAGCGGCACCTACCCCGGAGCTGCCGTGCTGTGCGCCTCCGGCGCGGTGGCGGCGACCTCGGCGATGGTGCGCTACGCCGGCCCCCAGGCCGCAGAGGTCGTGCGCGCACACCCGGAGGTCGTCGCGGCACCCGAGCTCGAGGCGACCGGCCGGGTTCAGGCGTGGGTGTTCGGCCCCGGCGCAGGCACCGACGAGACGGCTACCCGGGAGCTCGAGTGGCTATTGGGGCGCGAGGAGCCTGTGCTTATCGACGCCGATGGGCTAACCCTCCTCGCCACCCATGAGCACCTGCGCCACCTGCTGCGCGAGCGTGAGGCGTACACCGTGCTCACCCCGCACGACGGGGAGACGGCGCGCCTGTGCAAGGCGGCAGGCGTGGGGGAGTCCGACCGCCTCACGCAAGCCATTGAGCTCGCTGACCAGCTGAAATGCACGGTGCTGCGAAAGGGGAGGGCCACCATCATTGCGCTTCCCAACCAATCACATGGCACGGTCATCGACGCCGGGAATTCCTGGGCGGCCACGCCCGGATCGGGCGACGTGCTCGCTGGTGTGGCCGGGGCGCGTCTGGCTCGCGTCGCCAAGCGCATGGGCGAGCGCGCTGACAGCACTGACAGGGACGCCGTCGCCCGCGACGAGCTGGCACGCGCCGTGCAGGTGCACGGCCTGGCGGCCAAGCTCGCCGCCGCGACACGCTTCGGGGAGGCGCCGACCAGCGCGAGCGGCATCGCGGCCCACATCCGGGAGGCGACGGCGGCGCTGACCTATCCCGCCGTCTAGGTTGTTCGTGTGCCTTCCACCGCACCGATTCCCAACGCAGCGCTGCTAGTTTTTCACCTGAGCTACTAGCGCCTCGTAGTAGCGCGTGAACTCGGCGCGCAAAGCGTCGAAGTAGGCGCTGTTGGCACTGTTGGGCTCCACGGCCTCGCCGAAGGGCGCGACGGCGCGCTCGCCACCGGGCTGCAATTGCTCGAGGGCGATAAGCGCGGTGCCGCGCAGGGTGGTGCGCTTCATCACGAGGGGGACGACGGCGATGGAGGTAGCGTCGGCAAGCACATGCAGCCATTCGGGGTAGGCGGCGACGACGCCTCCGGAGGCGACAACGCGCTCGGGGCGCGCGCCGGCCTGGGCGAGTTGGTCGAGGACGCGCTCGTAGGACAGCGCAATGCCGTCGACGATGCCGCGCCACATCTCCAGCGGGCCCGTCGCTGCCGTTACCTGCGCAAACGATGCGGTGGCACCCGAGGCCCAGCCGGTGGCTCGCTCCCCAGAGAAGAACGGCAGAACGAACGGCGCGGCCGCCGGGGGAGTCCGCAGGACCTCGGCAAGCTCGTGCTTATCGACGCCCACCAGCACCCGCTCCGCCCACTCCAAAGCGCGGCCGACATCGTTGAGCGCCCCGCCGAGGATCGCCTGGTTACGCCCGAGGCGGTAGCACCACAGGCCGTGGGGGATAGTGGCAGGAACCTCGCGGACAATCACGCGCGCGGCACCGGAGGTCGCCGCGGCGACGGCGACGGTGGACTCGTCGGTCCCGCCCGCCCCGATATTGGAGGCCCACCCGTCGGGCACGCAATGGAACCAGGGGATCGCGTCGAGGGCGTCCCATTCGGTGGACGCCGGTGTGGCGGGTTCGTCGGGGCCGCACAACGGCTGGAACATGCTGGCCGGGGTGCCGGTGGCCTCGAGGATGGCGTGGTCGAGCCTGCCGGTGTGCGCGTCGCAGATTCCGGACCAGGCCGCCATGGACGTCGCCATACCCTCGATCCCGGCCAGCTGCAGGTAGACGTACTCGCCGAGGGTGAGAACCTTTGCTGCGCGGTCCCACTCGGGCAGGGTCTGGGCCCAGAGCAGACGGGCGGGGTGGTAGCTGGTGTGCAGGCGTACCCCTGTGCGCTGGTGGTAGGCGGCCTCGTCGACGCCGCGGCGGACCAACTCAGCGACGTAGTCGCGGCTGCGGGCGTCGGCGTAGGTGGCGCAGGGGGTCAGCGCCCGGCCGTCGGCGTCGACGAGGATAAAGCTGGAGGCAAATGAATCCATCGCCACCGCGTCGACGGGTATCCCGTGGTGGGCGGCGTATTCGACGATGCCGTCGATGATCTCGCGGCACTCGTCCACAACCTGGTCGGCGTGGATGGTGCTCGCGCCGTCCGCGGTCACGGTGAACTGATGGGCGATGCGCTGCTTGGAGCCTTTGAGTGGGCACCCGGTGGCGTCGTAAAGCGCTCCGCGGCTCGCGCCACTGCCGACGTCGAGAGCGAGGACGAACGGGCCGCGGCCAGCCTCGGGCCGGATGGACATCGTCGGGATCTTCCGTGCAGAGCTCACGGGGCCCGATTCTAATCAGCGGTTACACCCGGGCGGGCTCATCGGCGGTGACACGGCCGTCGCGCACGCGCACCACCCGGTCCTCGGTGGAAATCAGGGAGCGGTCGTGGGTGACGAAGGCACCGGCGATGCCGCGCTCGGTGACCAGGGTGCGCAGCAGGTTTACGATTTCGTGGGAGCGCTCGGAGTCGAGTGCTGCGGTGGGTTCGTCGGCCAGGATCAGCGCCGGATCCCCCATGAGAGCACGCGCGATGCCGACGCGCTGGCGCTGGCCGCCGGAAAGCTGCTGCATCCGGCGGTCGCCGAGCCCATCCAGGCCGACGGCGCAAAGCAGCTCGTCGGCGCGCTCCCGGCGGGGCGTGACCCCGAGGATGTGGTCGGTGACCAGCAGCTGGTCGCGCACGCTGAGTGCGCCGATCAGGTTGGCCTGCTGGAAGATCATTCCGATTTTCTCCAGGCGGATCTTGTCGCTGACGGGTGTGCCGCTGACGAGCACCTCGCCGGAGTCCGGGGTGAGCAGGCCCGCCGCGGCGGAGAGCAGGGTGGACTTGCCGGAGCCGGACTCGCCGAGGATGAAGGTGAGGTGGCCCGGGGCGGCCTCGAAGTTGATGTTGTCCAGCGCGGTGAGGCGCTCTTGGCCGTCCTGGAAAGTGACGGTGACGTTTTTCATGCTGAGCATTTACGCGATACCTCCCAGTGCGAGCTGCGGTTCGATCTTGGTGATGGAGCGGGTGGCCAGCCAGGCACCGGCCATGCCGAGCAGCCACAGGGCCAGCGGCGGGCCGACAATGGACAGGACACTCAGGCTGAACGGCGCGACCTTCGCGGCCGCCATGCCCAGCCCCAGTGCGATGACCGCGCCCGCGGCGACACCGACGAGCAGGATCACGCCGGCCTGGCCGAGCGCGTCGCGGCGCAGGTAGGAATTCGAGGCGCCGATGGCCTTCAGGATGGCCAGGTCACGGGTGCGCTGGATGGTCCACACGGTGAGGAACGCGACGGTGACCAGAGCGGCGATGGCGTAGAGGAAGCCCTGAATCATCAACAACGAACCCTGCTCGGAGCCGTAGGCCGGCAGAGCGTTGAAGGACGCGCTCAGCGTCATGCCCGAATCGTCGTTGTTGAGCAGCACCGTGCCCTCGGCGTCGGTGTGCATCGCCTGCTGCCAGGTCGCAGTCGGCACCCAGATGACGGGGGAGTGCGAATAATAAAGGTCATCAACAACCGCGCTCACGCTTGTCGACGCCCCACCAACCGCAACCTCCTCACCCTCGGCGAGATCCAGGCCGCGCGAGGCAACCGCTTCGGCGCCGAGCGTCTGGCCGCCGGGCAGCACGGTGCCCTCCGGCAGGCCGAGCACGGCCACCGACTCCTCGGTGCCGTCGGCTTTCTTCATCAGCGTCTGACCTGTGCCGAGCGGGGTGGCGTCAGCGGTGCCGTCGACACGCGAAGTGGTGTAAGAGGGCTCGTCCTGGTTCTGGAACGTGACGGACACGGGGTTGAGCGCCTCGAGAGCGGACGTGTTTTGCTTGGCCAAACCGGCCGTCAGCCCGGTGAGCATGACCACGAGCAGCGTGATCAGCCCGACGACGCCTACGATGAGGCCGAAGCGCCCCTTGGCGGATGTGATTTCCCTGATTCCTACGAACATGCCCCAATTGTGGCCGTGAGCAGGGGTTTGAGACATCGGGCGAGTGGTTGAAAAGCGGGTCAACCGATCGGTTGATCAGGTGGTGGGGGAGTCGAGCTCGCAGGACCTACGACGTGACCTACCTGAAGATTCCTGTCCCTTCTTGGGCGTATGAGGCGCAGAATGGCGGTCTGAGATGTGCTGGGGCGCTACGATCGCCCCAGCACACGTACCTACTCGGACCTTCGAGCTTCCCCCGAATTGATTGAAGACCAACCTAGCTTCGATCGACCTTGATGAATGGCAGGATCCATGTTCTATAGCCCGTTTTGGGATGATTTTTGCACCAACCAAGAGATCTCATCTTTCCACGAGTACACCGACCCTCTCAGAGAGGGAGTCCTGGGCACTCTGCTTAAGAGAAACATGAGTTCGATCGTCTCCTACGACTGCGTGTACACAGATCCACCGAATCACCCCGCAGAACGCCTCCACGTCGAGGCGCACCCGGGACAATCGGACTACTCGATCTACCTCAATGGCATATTCCTGCGCCATCTCGGTCCCACGGTTGAGGACGGCAAAATCGTTCCTGTAAGAGCACTTACTCCCGGGCCGGGAGATCCCCACTCGCTTCTACTTCCTGGTTCCTTCCCGGAATTCTGGGGAGAAAGTTGGAACGATCAACGGTCATATTTCTATCCCCGTTCGTTCACGTTGGCGCAGGATCGTTACCTTCGCATCATCAGTTACAGCGATGACGATTTCGTCCGTATTGGACGATGGCATGAGATGGTCATCGATAAGAGGTTTTCTGTTGTTGTCCTGTACGCGGGCCATTTCGACGAAGGTGTCTACCACGTTATGCGCATGACCCGACTGAAACAGATAGATAACATTCGATACGGCCAGGTGCTGGAGGAAACGTATAAGTGGGGCCTTCTAGGCTAGAAAAGCCCAAGTTTACACTGAACAGGGGCGGAGAAGTTGAGGTAAGGAGCAAGCCTCACACAAACTGCACTGAAAGAGTACTTAAGGTGACACACGCTAATACGTTGCGGTACGAGTGCTTTACTCAGTGGCGAGAAGCGCCCAACTTGAGAGGTAGCTATGATCCCAACCCAAGTTACAATTGCGATCAAATATCCGGCCTTCCGTATGAGTACTCAACATTAGACCTAGAGCAGGATTGTGCTGGTAGGGATGTGGAAACCTGGTTCATCGGGGTAACAGAGGGAAAGATTATTACCACGACGGGCACGTTTGACGCACGCGTGTCTACCAAACCCACCCGCGTAGGCTGTAAAATCCCCGGCAATGACTAACAACGCTCCCCGGGTTGTTCCCCAGCCTCGTATCTATCTGGCGTATGTGACACGTTTTCGCCTAGATACTCCCCGCCATCCGCGAGAAATCCTGGCTGGGGCTAGTTTCGAGGAAACAACGGTCCTCGACTGGATCGATGAGGGGAAACGGATAAACCACGATATTTGGTACGAGGACATTCCTATCGATGATTACCCTCATTCCGGTGCCGCACCGCGTGAAATCCTCGTCCAATTCACCGGCCCCTTTATGGATGAAGACCCCTGGAACCGGGATCTCCAATGGTCGAATCCGGTAGGGCGTAAGGCTCGTGTCCCAGGGGATTTCCTGGGAATCGTGCGTCCCCAACCTGAACGGGAAGGAACACTAAACGAACTCGGCTACTTAGGCGATAACATGTACCTGTGGCGGGTCCCATGCCCATGGGAGAGTCGTTTCTTGCTGTCGCCGTTCACAGAAAAAAATAACGAAAGCATTAATTATGGCCGCCCTTACTCAGTTTGAGTATCGTTGAAAAGCCCGTAGATTTTGATGACCTGACAGCGAAAAAGTTTTTGACCAGTACGCCGGAGAATTAGGAAAAGGATGGTGGAGATAATGACAGCAACATACACCGTCACCGCAGAACGCGGCACCGGAAACGTCTGGGCACTCGAATGTGCTGACGTTGGTGCAGTTTAGCAGACTAAGCGACTTGACCAGGCTGCCGATGAGATGCGGGAGGCGATCGCATACCAAGCTGGGATCAGTCCCGAAGACATGGAGATCCGCGTTGAGGTAATCCTCCCTACTGGCATTGCTGAGTTGAAGCTCCAGGCAGATCAACAACGAGCTGAAGCAGAAGCAGCTCAACAGGATTCGCAAGCAAGTAGTCGAAACCTTGCTTCTGCCATGAAAGCGATAGGATTCACCGTCCGAAATATGGGTCACATCCTCGGAGTTTCGTATCAACGCGCAGCGAAGCTAGCTGCCCGTTGACTTCCCCGTAAGACCAATAAGAACGTGTTCACCCTCGATCTCTGCAGCGAAGTGCCCTATTAGTTGCCAACTACGATCCTATTCTGGATCGATAATGGCGTTTGAGACCTCACTTAGAGTTCCAGTGTCGGGGGCGAGATCTCCGTCGTTTATGCGACCAGCATAGAGCTCTTCGCCAATTGCCTTGAGGGGGTTAAACATTTGTTTGTTGATTGCCGTATCGGAGTTGACCTCGCAGGCATCTACAGCTACGGACAAGGTGATCCGATCACCTATTTCACGACATTCTGTTAACACTGCTGTGGAGATTTTCGAGTTATCGCGCAACGTGTACCTTAAAGTTCTCAGTCCGTTCAAGGGGAGATAGGGAGTGAAAGTTGCGTTAATCGAAGACTTAGCGGGGAAAGATATCGTTGCGCCCCATAAGGTCTTTTAGTCGCTACAACAGTAAAGAAACCTGCTAGCGAGATACCGCCAGCAGGTTTGGGGATTAGTAAAAGCCGCCAAGAAGGAGTTATCGGCGCACAGACTTTTTATTCTTACGGGTCCACATGAATGATCCAATGACGACGAAAGGGGCACTTGCAAGAAGAAGATAGAAAAGGATTATCATAGCACTCCTTAGTTACATACCTTACTATCAGCCCATGCTTCCAGAGCCGCAAAACTTCCGGAGGCACCGGCCGCGTAGCCTAGTTGCTCGGCGGTCATTTCCACACCGGCAATGACGGCTACTTCTCCTGGGCCGAGAGCTGCCGCCATAGCAAAGAGGGCAGCTGACCCCATACCGAACAAGACTGTAGCTACCGATGTTGCACAAATAGAGCGTTCTTCGTCGGCCGGAGATGTGACTATCAACCGGCCAGATTGCTTTGTGACAGAAATACCTTCGCGCAGGCGAGGACTTTCCCCGTCTTTCAATGACGAGAAATCACTGGTTCGTGGCTGAGTGACAGTGGGGGAACCCTGTGGTGATGTGGTTGGGTGGGATCGGCTCGTGCTGGATCTGGATCTGGCCGATCTCCACACCCGACGGGTACGGACGATTCACGTGGCAGGTCGACATGAAACGCAGAACAATGTCCGCCCACCGCTTCGCCCTCCTTCTCCACATGGGAGAGGAAGTACCCCCCGGGCACATCGGAGAACACGCCTGCTGCGAACCTTTGTGCGTGCGCGTGCACGAGCGGCATCTGCGCACATCTACCCAAGCCGAGAACATCGACTACGCCGTCTTCCGGGGACGCCACATCGGCAACCGCCGCGGGGCGGGAAGTGAGTCCCGGGCGCAGCGCTCCCTTCTCGTCCGCGAAGCGGTACGCCACGGATGGGATGAAGACGCCCTGCGAGCCGCCCGCGCTGGAATTGTCCACGACCCCGGGCAGATTCCCCTATGGTGAAAAACGGCAACGGATAACATTGGATTGCCGAATAGCGCCAAAACAGCCCCCAGCAACGCGGGGGCTGTTTTGGTATGTAGAAG